>LRSL01000110.1 GCA_001563335.1 Candidatus Thorarchaeota archaeon SMTZ1-45
CATATTTATGCCTGATGACAACGACCTTGCTGATATTGAGCAGAAGTGTCGTAGTGGTGATATTCTCTGTGGTGAGTGTAAACAAATTCTGGCTCCTATGATGATGGAGTTTCTTGAGAAGCATCAAGCCGCAAGAGATGATGTCAAGGATCGAGTCCATGAGTTCTCAGCAGACCGACTTCGTGAAGAAATTCGCAAGTAGGAAGATTCTCAATACGACTATACTACATGAAATGCTATTTTATTGACGAATGGTTGTGTGACGAAGTCTTAAATGCCTATGTCGAGAATGGCCCTTAGGAACAGACTCCGGAGAGTTTGATAATGGGTTCAGAAGCAGAAGCAGCGGACATGTTCAAGTGTCCTGTCTGCAATGGAAATGTGAAGACCGGACCCGATGACGTTGTTATTACTTGTACATATTGTGGCAGCACTACCACAGATGAAGGAAAAGCAATTGGTGATCATCTGATGGAAACTGCTATCGATGGGGAAACTCGAACAGAAGGATTCCGCAACTTTCTCGACAAAAATAAAGGAATGAATAAATCTCTTGTGAAGGACGCGCAAGTTGTAGAAAATCGACTGATCTATGTTCCTGTATGGATTGCGAAAGTAAAAGCTGATTCATACTACAAGGGATACAAAACCGTCCAAGTACCGGTGCAAAAAACAAGGACTGTCAGGGATTCCGATGGTCATACGAGAACAGAAACCTATACTGATTACGAAACAGGCTATGTCCCTGTCCAAGACGAGATTCATACAGATACTGATGAACCTCTCTTAGCTAGAAAAGGAGCTAGGTTTTATGGACTCGAAGATTATCTTGATACCATTAACCTGAGTCATACAGTTCCTTATGACTTTGAGAAGATTAAAGACCTTGAACCAACAATTCTGAATGCAGAGATTGGTTCTGAAGAGTTTGAAAAGGCAGTTCACGGACGCGTGGCTGATCGACATAGATCTCAAGCAGCTAGTGGACTAACAGAACTCTTTGACTGTAGAACAACCACCAGTGTGAGAGGTACAACATACCTCCAAGCACCATTCTCTTTGGTACGTTACAAGTTTCAAGGCGACCTCTATAAGGCTGCAATTGATGGCCACACTGGAAAAGTAGTTCTTGGTGAGATTCCCATTACAAGGGGTCAACGCATTCTTTGGACTATTGTTGGCTTGATTGGTATTATTGTATCTGGTGTTGGAGGAGAACTCCTCCTTATGGGGATGGGAGTCGATGATACTTTATTCATCATTGGCGGTATCGCATCTGTGCTCCTCGGAATAATCATGACATTCTTTGGATTCCGGGTGTTGATAATGACCGAGCGGACAAAGAAGGGGTGATATTATGGCAAGATGTGCGTTTTGTGATGCAGATTTCAAAATAGGACCTGGAGACCTTTTACTAGTCTGTCCATATTGTGGCACCGCCCAAACGACAGATGGTGCAAAGTTTCAGGACCACTACATGATACGTGTGCACTTCGATCAATATGAGGCACAGACAACCCTTCTCGATTGGGTATCAAAGCAGCTCGGTGTTCCTGCTGACCTTCCAGTACAAACAAAGTTTGTTCAGACTCAACAAATTTGGTATCCTTTCTGGATAAGTAGAGTTGACGCTGACACTACCTATCGTGGACTTGGTAGGGATGCTCATTTCCATAATGAGTGGCCTCAGCGGAGAGGTGCTTACAAAAACATCGAGTACTTCTGGAAGCCAGAATCAGGTCAATTCACTCGAAGGCATGAGATTAACATCGCAGCTGTGAAGGATATTGATCCTGATGTTCGTGGACATCCTATACCAACCCGAGCTAAAGAATATTTCAGCCATGCTCATGCTGAAGAGTTTGATGGCAAGGTCCTGCATAGCAATATGACTATGGAGCAGGCAAAAGAATCAGCCAAACAGATTGCAATTGATCGACAGACTCAACTGATTCTATCAGAAGTTGACAAGATTGAGTCAAGGGAAGACAGAATTGATGTTGGAGAAACATTCCTGATACATGTACCAGTCTGGGAACTTGAGTATCGATATGGGAATAGGAAGTACAAAGCATCAGTATCTGCTCCAACTGGATATGTGATTGAAAGCAAATATCCGCGCTCTATGGCATTCAGAGCTGCAGGGATAGGCGTCGGTCTCATCATGCTTCTAGTAGGTATTGGCTTGATTGCTCTAGCACTTGACCTTCTTGGATTTGGAGCGATATTTCCTGGTGGAGGCCTTATCTCAGGTGGTCTTCTGACAATCATCGGTTTAGTCCTAATGTATAAGGGTGCTTCTAGAAAAGAGGCCAAAGAAAAAGTGTAGGTTCACCCCCTACACTCCCTTTTCTTTTTTTATAATCTACCTAGTGGTGATGAGTTTTCTACAGTTTTGAAGACTCCGCCAAAATCATCAAGAAGTGATTTTTCTTTTGTCCAAATACTAATGTCTGGGGTCAGTAATGTTTCTAGAACAGTGATTGCATTCTCTTTTGTGTCAAGAATTACTTGATCAGAATCAAGTGCTGAGTTTACACCTGCACGAACAAGCCAAGGTCCAAGAATGCTGTTGTTACCGTTCCGTGCGTAATGAAAAATAGTAACATGTGATGACTCTCCTCTCCTGATAAGATCTTTGTAAACAGAGAATCTAGCATGGTCTGCAAAAACAGATGTTTTTGAATCCAATGTAATATTCTTGACTCCTTCTAGACTGACATCACGGTCAAAACCTCTTTGGGTCCTTTCAATCCTAAAGTAATCCACTTGTGGTTTTCCAGGTTGAACGAATATTGTAAAGTTCTCTCCATGAATCTCAGACATCCCAATTCTGAAATGAGATGATTCATGTTTTCCAGAGAGCTCCATCAAGCAACGACTAATGTATGCGTCTATCACAGCTTTGTATGCTCCTCTTGTCGGAACGAATCTTCTACTATCCAGTCGACCTAGTAATCCCACTGACATTAACCGAGCAACTTGGTCAATTGAGTAATCATAATCAAACAGTTTCCAAGCAGCCTCGGAAGCTGGGATATCAAGTTCAACGATTCTTTTTGCCACTCTGCTAATTTCCGGATTTGATACAATCTCTAATGATGTGATTTCAACAGGTGTGCTTGACGGTAGTTGTCCTCCAAGTGGTTGAAGATTCCTTGGGGGAAGGTCAGCTATCTCGACTTCAATAGCAACTGGGATTACCGAAAGGGCAATTGTCTGCAGTGCCTCTACAAACTTCAACGGTTCTCTCTCGCGTGCATTGATTGGAACAATGAGCCTATACAACCTCCGCCTCATAGACAAGATAGCTTCTCTATCCAGTCCTATCCATGACTCAGGATGATCGAATATTGAGAGATATTCTGAAGGCTCCGGTGAGGCCAATACGCCTGCCATCAGGAATGGATATTTCGCTGCCTCTATAGCTATGCCAGGTGGACTGAATGCTGTTAAATGACGACTTGGTTCAGCTTGTCCAAGTTGCAGCTGAGTCGTACGAATCTGATCGAGTGCCATTGCCTTCCCCTTTCTGAATTCAGACCCATTAATCAAAAGCAGTGAATTCGCTAAGTGAGTTCTCTGTTAGATTATTCTTCTTAGACGAACTCTAGGAGAGGTGAGGGAGATGTCCGAAAGTATCTCCACCGCGAAAGACATATAGTCTTGACAAATTTGGCGATGTAAAGAGACCGTGGGAGAATTGAAAGAGCTGACCGAAGAAATTGCCAATGACTCTTATGAGACGAACATGGACACAGATGTTGGTGATTTTCATAAATGGCTCATCAAGAATAAAATTGCCCTTACGATTTTCATAGCTGCAGTTGTTGCCACAGGTCTATCTTGCGTATACTATCTCTCCACAATGCTATCTTATACCAACCCCGGTTTTACACTGGATGACTCATGGATTCACCTTCAATTTGCAAGGACCATTTATGAGGGAAACCCTTGGGAATATTCGCCAGGTTACCCAAGTACTGGATCAACAAGTCCTCTCTGGTCTGTTATAATTTCTGTACTATTCTATTTCTCATCTGATCCAGTGGGATTGGCATGGGGTGTCTATATAATTTCAACTTGTTTCTATATGGCTTCATCATTCATTGTCGGAATGATTGTCACAGATTATACTGAAAGTTCATTTTGGGGAGTTCTATCAATCATTGGTTTTGTAGTAGTACCTAGAAATACATGGTTGATGTTATCCGGAATGGAAACACCTCTATTTGTCTTTGTGCTCCTCCTCTCAATCTTCATTCTTGATAAAGAAGATATCAAGTATGATTTAGTTCTAGGAGTATTAGTTGGTTTCTCATTCCTTTCAAGACCAGAGGGGATAATAATTGCTTTTGGAGTACCAGTTAGATTTCTTATTCTTGCCGTAAAGAAAAAAATCGATAGAAAAAGAATTGTGACTCTGTTTATTTCAGTTGGTCTAGCTGTTGTAGTTGTATTGCCATGGATTTTGCACTGCATGAATGTGACTGGACTACCTTTGCCAGACACGTTCTATGCAAAGGTACACACGCCTCTAGAATCTGAGATTGAAGCTTGGAACTTTTGGTGGTCGATATATGTGCATGAGCTGCCATTTCTCTTAGTTGGAGTCTTCGTAGGCATAGCCTTGATTGTTAAGGGGAAACCATTTCCATGGATGTTCCCTGTTGTTCTGACTGTTTTGTACAGATTGACAGCTCCTTATGCTTCACTGATTAATAATAGTAGGTATCTCGTTCCAGTTTTCGATCTCTTCTTTGTTGCAGCTATTATTGTTACTGCTTGGACTCTTGAGATTATTCTAGTTGGAATACTCAAATTTTACGATACCAGTGAAACAAAGATCATTGCAGTTTTACTCACTCTAATGGTCCTGCTTGTACCACTTATCCCTCACTATATGAGTCAGGCAACATACTATGGGAAAGCAGTCAAAACAGTGAACGATATGCACGTAAACATTGGTTACTGGTTGGCTGAGAATACACCAGAGGATGCTGTTTTTGCTACTCATGATGCAGGTGCTGTCAGATACATCTCAAACAGGACAATGATCGATTTAGCTGGTCTTGTAAGTCCTGATATCACTCATGGAAACATGACACCACGCCAAATATTGTCGTATCTACGGGAACATGGATGTAATTATTTTGTTTATTTCAATGACCTCTTTGCCTATTGGACAAGGTACTTCTCAACCTTAGCTTATGAGATGGTTTACACTGTTACAATTCCACCTGAGGTTCATGTTGGGGGAGGGAGACCAACGATGTCTGTCTATCAGATTTTTTGGGAATACACTGACTATTGAATGGCTAACTCTCACAAATCCTTAAATCAAACATATATCCCTCATCCTTTTGGAGAATGTAGATTGGTTGATGTTAGGAACCAAATTGAGGATTACCTGAATCTTCTAAATATGCGACATTACTGGAATGAGGAGGAGGGTCTTTTCGAACTTGTTTTCAGCGAAAGGAAGGATGAACAACCTGCAAGTGAATCAACCGATGATGCTCTTTCTTTCAAGTATACAGTATTCATTAAGCCTGGAGTAAAATGGATTCAAATCTACTCAGATGTATACCCAGTGAACAAGATTCCTCCGGAAAAGAAGCATTCCGTTCTTCTTGATATTCTCAACTGCAACAGAAAATATGCTGAGGTTTGTTTTGATTTTGATGAGCCAAGAGGATGTATTGGTACATCACAAGAACTACTGATCAAGGGATTGAACTTTGATGGGTTTCGTGAGGAGTTCCTAGCTGTTCCGTGGGCTGTCAAGAAATTCTGGACAGAGATTGCTAAGAAACATGGCTTGGATTAATTCCAGAATCAACACGTCAACATATCATTACTGTTCGTAGCTAATTTTACCATGTTGATGCAATACTATCCTGAGTTAATTATGAGATTAATTTACGAACTTCTGAAACAATAGTATTGTATAGATTCATTGGGTCTTCAACATCAACGAAGCCACCAGTATATACATCTCCTCTTCCTCCACCTTTTCCTCCAAGTTTAATTACTTGTCCCTTTATGTAATCTGAAGCTTCTAGAGGCATACCATTTGCTCTTAGGATGACTTGAGATTTCTTTCCAAGATTGAATAGAAGGATAATGGATTGCTCATCAGTAGATAATTGGTTTGCCAAAATCTTTAGAGAACTTGCGTCATAACCTGAAAGGTATTCGTGTCTAAAGCTGACCTTACCAATCTGTTCGATCGTGGGACCACTTGATAATAGATGATTCACCTTATCGATCAACTTCTGTCTATCTTCAACCGCTTGCTTTGCTCTATCTAAAACAGCCCCCAATTGTTCTATCTCAAATGGATACGAATATTTCCTTCGAAGAACTGTATTGTAGACCTCCGAAACGTGAACTGCTGCCCTGCTACCAGTCAAGAATTCAATTTGCGTTGCTTTCTCGTTCATCTTTACATCAATTACTTTTAGGAATCCAATTTCGCCTGTCCGTGTAACATGAATTCCTGAACACGCAGTGCTATCCATTTCTCCTATGTTAACAACTCTGAGCATGTCATGTTTTTCTTCAAGCCCCTCGCGTTTCCTAGTAGAGGGGTCGATACATGTTGAAGCCACAAACTTACTTGTGACTGGTATATCTTGATCAATAATTTCCAAAACCTCTTGCTCAGTGGCATAGATTAAGTCAAGGCTTAATTTAGACTTCAATAGCTCAACCGATCCATGCTCTCCATCTATCCACAGATTTCCCACGGCTATATCTTCAATCTTATTCTTGATTACTGAAACAAACAAGTGCTCTGCTGTATGGTTCTTCATCATTGATAAACGCCAATCCATGTCAATCTCAAGAATACCAGTTGCTCCTTCAACAAGTTCATTATCTGTTATCAAAACAGATCCCTTTGAATCACTGATTGTGTCACTTATCTGAACTCGTTGATTATCAACAATTAGTTGCCCTCTATCACCTGCTTGTCCTCCCCCTGCGGGTCTTATGACATCCTCTCCAATACGTACATGGTAAGAATCCTCATACTTCTTTGCAGATGTTATAGTGACCTTGAACTGATTCTTCTTTGGATCAATCCAATATGGGGGGATTTCGCTCATTTGTGTACACCTTCACTAATCTTATGATATGTGTGTGGATTAATTTGATTTCAAAACTGTTTCCCATCATTGCAACAGGTCAAGTCGGACCATCTCCGCCTGCCGAAACCGATATAGCATATGCTGATTGACCTACCAATGCTCATAATTACATCTTGAGGCACTAACCTATGTTCAAATTCCTGAAGTCGGACCCTGCAAAGAAAGCCAAGAAGTATATTGAGAAGGCTATTATTGAAATTGAAGAGGGATTCCCTGAGTATGCAAGTGTTGAGTATGAGAAAGCAGCTCGATGCTTTCTAGAGATCGAACAGACAGATTTCGCTGTCAAGTACTTTCGTGAAGCGTCATATTGTGCACTCGAAAACAATAATCACGTTAGATGCTCTGAGATGAAAATTGCTGCAGCGGAATGCCTTCTTCAAGAAGGAAGATATGATGAGGCCGGAAATCTTTACTCAGAATCATCCGATCATCTCCAGCGCGAAAAGAAATCAATAGAAGCAAACAGAGCTTTGGGTGTTGCGATAGTAGGTTATCTTGCTGCAAGAAACTTTAGCACTGCGATTAATCTTATGCGTAAGGCCGAGAAACGTATTCAAGATACATCGTCAAAGAAAGATCCTCATTACATTCTCGCGGAATTATGTGTAAAGATACTATGTGAAGGCGTTGATATACCATCTGAACAATTTGAAAATGCTACAAAAAGTATCAAGCCAAAAGCGAGCGAGCGCCCTCTTTTTGAATTTCTAATCGCTTCAACTCGACTTGCTCTCCAGACCGAAATAATTCTAGATTGGGCTGGAGCTCCTCAGAAAGAGGTGAGTGTCAAGGAACCCATCGAGATAGAATTGAGATACAAGTGTCCTGTTGAGGTTCAAATCATCGATCGTAGACTCTCACTATCAAACAGTGTCATTATGACTAAAGAACCTGAATACACTCAGAGTCCATCTACAGAGGAATCATGGTTGCTTGAGTTCAAACCAGTCCTCAGTGGTGAAGGAAGCATAGGACCATTCACAGTGACTTTTGAAGGTGATAAAGTACTTGTCAACAAACACACTAATGTATTGGAGTTCAAGATTGCACGGGCTCCATCCAAATTATCATTAGAACTAAGCCCTGAAAGGGTTTCATGTAACCTTGGAGAAGAAGCAGTACTACAAATCACTATTCTCAATGAAGGCGATGGACCTGCAGAGAATATAGAAGTTGTAGTAGAACTCTCTGATGGTCTCGAGTTGTCTTTAGGAAATGAGGCGAAATTAATCAACTTCTTGGGTAGTGGAGAAAATGTGCGTTTCCAAGCTTTCGTGAAGGCTGTTGGTCAAGGAGATGAACTAGTCACCATCAAAGCGGTGGATGGTCGATCTGGGCGTGAAGTTGCGAAGACATCTCTGGTACGAGTAGGATAGTATTATCCAGATTTCCTTTTCTTTCTTTCAATCTCTGATCTAAGACTAAGACATGCTCTCATGACTTGCTCAATTGCTTCCTCCTCTTTGAATGCTTCAAGCATGTCTTCTGCATCATCAAGATTGCCATCAGTAAGAGCCTCACTAAACGCGAGGAGTGTTTCAAGCCATTCCCATCTAGTCTTTGTTATAATTTTCTTTCCTTTTTCTATTCGCTCTCTGGCTTTGCTCATCTTCTCAATTGTAGCAAAACCCATAGCCGCCAGAGACAAATTGATTACTGCTCTTTCAGCATTTCCATCATCTATTGCTTTGTCTGCTGCTTTGTCGTAAAGATTTCCCATATTTTCAGCAGCCGTAAGGAAATACTCTCGATTTCCTGTTTTGTAACATGAATATGCTGCCCAGAGGTAGGCTTGCGCAGCAGTTTCTGTCATCCTCTCAAGAAGTGCTTCCTTTGCAGCATTCTCATAGAGCGTCAGAGCTGTTGAAAAGTCACTTACCTGTCGATATTGCGTAGCAGCTTCGAGATACGCTGTTGCTGCAGCTCTGTGATCATCTTTTTCAACTCGGTCCTCTGCGTACATGTGGTAGTACTCTGCGGCTTTCTTAGTCATCTCGAGTACCCTATCGAGAAAACAACTTGCAGCGTTCTTGAATTGGTTTGCCGCTTGATAGTACTTCTCTGCTTCAAGAAATTCATTAGCCAAGCGTTCCCATTGAGAACATTCGTCTTCCATGATGTTTCGACCTACCCATGAATTGCTCAGACAGAATCTTCACCGAGCCCGAACAGGTGATGCGTTAAGTGAATGTGCGCTAGAAAAATGTAGCTCTGATGTAAGAAACTCGATTTTTGGACACATGAGCTTTACATTTGACAAATGATTGTTTTCATGTCACTTATCTTTTACATTTGTTCACGTATCTAAGCAGTTACCTCATACATCTTATTAATTACAATGATTATTTAGCTTACGTGTAATTTAAATACAGGTTACGCTAATGTTACCTATTGAGTTGTGTAGGTTTCGCGATATGGGAGAGATGAATGAGTAATTCGTGAGAACTAGCCCTGCTAGCTATACCCTGTTCCAATGAAGGAACTTATCCGTCGGGAACATTGTTGTTCCCGACACCTTATTTTCTGATTATTTTTCCATCTCTTCCAATAGTTCTTTAGCCCGTTCAACCTTGACATTTTTTTCTTTGACCAATTTCTCAGCTATAATGTCAACTAGGTCGCCTCGAGCTCCAGCTGTTGCTGCAACATTACGTGCATGAAGTGACATGTGGCCTTTTTGAATCCCTTCCGAAGCCAATGCTCGAAGAGCCGCTAGATTTTGAGCGAGACCTACACTCGCAATGACATGGCCCAGTTCTGTGGCTGTCTTTACTCCAAGTATTTTTACACTCGCCCGAGCAACGGGATGTACTTTTGTGGCTCCACCGACAAGTCCTACAGCCATAGGGATCTCGATGCTTCCAATTAGATGTCCATCTGGAGATTTCTCATATTTTGTCAAGGAGCTATATCCATTCAAAGCTGCATAACTATGGGCTCCAGCTTCAATTGCTCTGAAATCATTCCCCGTAGCAATAACCACAGCATCAATTCCGTTCATAATTCCTTTATTGTGGGTAGAACACCGATAGGGATCTGCTTCAGCAAATGCCCAAGCTGCAATAATATCATTGACGACTTCATCGCCACCTAGCATCTCCTTATCAAAGGTAGCATGAACACGAACTAGTCTAAACTCAGCGAGATTGGACAAGATTCGTAGAATGACTCTTCCACCGGTTATTTTCTCAATTCTCGGCGCAAGTGCTTCTGCCATTGTATTAACCGCATTGGCACCCATGGCATCTCGTGTATCAACGATCAGTTCGGTGACTAACATAACACCAACCTTGGAATCAAAGATTCTCACCCGCAGATCCTTTGCGCCTCCACCAAAACGAACGAGGATTGGATCTTGTTCATTTGCAAATGAAATGAGGTCATTCTTGGTTTCCAATATCTTTGATTTTGCGGCCTCCGGATCCAGAACGTTGACGACCTGGATCTGTGCTATCATGTTTGGTCCCGTGTCAGTGGCTGAGAACCCCCCAAGGTCTCTCGCCATTCTGGCTGCATTACTAGCTGCAGCTACAACTGAAGGTTCTTCAATAGCCATTGGGATTAGGTAATCTCTGCCGTTGATGAGGAAATTAGTTGCAATCCCAAGTGGAAGTGTCATTGAACCAACAACATTCTCTATCATATGATCAAGTACTCCCATATCCACCTCGCCAGGATTTATTAATGGTCCCAGGTCCTCATCATCAAGTCCAGTAACTTCTTGCAGCTTCTTAATTCGATCTTCTCTGGATAACTTGTAGAAGCCTGTAATCCTTGAATCATCAACCAATTTTGAAACCTCGTATCGATTATACATTCCTTCTGATTTTCCATAAAAGTTCGACCATAGGGTTTAAGACATAGACGAATTAGGATGCTGGATAGTTGAGCACGATGAGTTCAGAGCGAGATTTCAACGAAATCATAATGAGTCTAGCTAGGAAGCGTGGGTTCATTTGGGGCCCATCTCCTGAGATATACGGAGGCAGCTCTGGATTCTATGATCTTGGACCGCTTGGTAAGTTGCTTAAGAATCGACTTGAGAATCAAATTCGTGCTGCATTTGTTCGTGCAAACTTTTGGGAGGTTGAATGTCCAACCGTAAGTCCTGTTGAAGTATGGAGAGCATCAGGACATTTAGAGGGCTTCATAGATCCAGTCACACAATGTACAAAGTGTGGTCAAATATATCGTGCTGACAATCTGATTGCAGAAAAATCTCCAGAAACAAACATTGCTGGAAAAACCCCAGATGAGCTCACAGAAACAATCAAAGAAATTGGCCTCGTATGTCCATCATGTATGGGAAATTTGGGTCCTGTCCAAGCATATAATCTAATGCTTCAGACTCGCTTGGGATTAGACCAAGAAGCATATTTGAGACCTGAAACAGCAACTTCAACATACCTGCTTTTCAAACGATTTCTCACATTCTTCAGAGACAAGCTTCCTGTATCTGTCTTTCAGATAGGGAAAGCATATCGAAATGAGATATCTCCACGACAGGGTATGCTTCGACTCAGAGAGTTCACACAGACCGAGGGTCAAATCTTTCTTCTTGAAAAGGATGAGATAGACTGGCCACAGTTTAATGAAATTCGAGATGAGAAACTGCCTCTGGTTACATCTCAAGCTCAACAGAAAGGTAACTATGACCCAGTTCAAACAAAGATATCAGAAGCTGTCAAGAAGAGCTTTTTCCAGAAACCTGCATATGCATGGTGCGTACATCTAGCCTACAATATCTTTCGCCAGATGGGCTTTTCAGATAATAAAATGAGGCTACGTCAACATCTCCCCACAGAGAGAGCACACTATGCTGCGGATGCTTGGGATGTAGAGATACACACTGAGAGTTTTGGTTGGGTTGAGTGTTGTGGTGTTCATGATCGTGGTAACTATGATCTCAGTCGTCACCAAGAATTCTCAAAACAAAACCTGAGCGTTAAGGTAGACAAAAAACCAGTCGTACCTGAGGTGCTTGAAATTGCATTTGGCATTGAGAGACCCTTGTTCTGTCTGATTGACAATTCATTCAGACCTGAGAGTAAAGAACGTGATACTGACTGGCTTAAGTTTCCTGCAGAAGTAGCTCCTATTCAGGTTGCAGTATTCCCACTTATGGGCAAACCTGAGCTGACTGACCCCGCAACAGAAATCTTCAACCAAATCATAGACGCTGGCTTCGTTGCTCAATATGATGTAGGTGGTTCCATTGGGAAGCGCTATAGACGTCAGGACGAAGTTGGTACTCCTTTCTGTATCACCATTGACTATACAACTATTGAAGACGGGACAATAACTGTGAGAGACCGTGATACGATGGAGCAGGTGCGGGTTCACAGGGATAAGCTCAATGATGCATTGAAAGGTCTTGTCCGTGGAAGAATTGAATTTAACTCATTGAAGTAATCTAGAAGATGATCTCCTTCCTCATCTTAACCTTTCCATTTTCGATTGGAACGCCTTCTTCTTCACAGTGCCTACATCTCCCTTCTGCGCGTTTCTTTTCGCCACCAAAACTACCGTCCTCCTTGACAACTCGGTGACACCCAACTACAGGAAAGAGTGGATTCTTGTGTAATGAATTAGCCACTGCTCTGTAAGCTTTCGGATTGCCAATCATCTTAGCGATTCGACCATAGGTGCTCACTTTTCCTTTCGGAATTTTAAAAGTGGCAGCATAGACTTTGCTATCAAATTCAGTGTAACCAGGAATTGATAGAGTTGCTCGCTTTACATCCTCTTCAGACTTTATTTTATTGAGATCCATCTTTCATACCTCTAGACTGGATTTGACTGAACTTCCGAGACTGATTTTCGAATATGGCTTTTTCACTCACAGCAGCCGAGAGAAGAAAGGAGGTGTCAATTTGCTGAAGATGGGAAAGAGAGATAAGGTTGGTAGCATATCTGAGGTCTGAGAGAGGGTGCTTGATGAGCGACACCGAACAAAGCGTTGACATCAAAAGTATACTTGTTGCAGTTGATGGTTCAGAACATTCATTGAAAGCAGTACGGTACGCGTGTGCTATGGGTCCTCCTTTAGGCGCAGAAGTAGTTCTACTTCATGTCGTACCTATGTTAGTATCTGCAACACCTTATCACGACACTGTTTCAGATCAACCCTTTCTAGCTCTTCAGAAAGTGGGAGAAGACATACTTGCTAGAGCAAAGACAATAGCAAGTGATCTCAATTGTCAAGTTATCGATATGCTATCACATGGTGATCCCGCGGCCAAAATAATCGATATTGCTAGTGAGAGGGGAACCGACATCATAATATTAGGTTCTCGAGGTCTCAGCGGCATCCGTAGATTGTTTGTTGGTTCCATCAGTGATAAAGTTGCAAGTCATGCACATTGTCCGGTAATGATTGTTAGATGAAATTGAAAGACCCTGATGTGATTCTATCCTATGGTCGTTTCTGAAAGATATGGGATTTCAGTTGATATTGGTACTACCAACATCACTATTCACCTCTCCAGTTTGGATTATGACCGACTTCTAAATGAAGTCACTGTCACAAATCCTCAACGTGATTATGGTGAGGATATAATCTCTCGAATTGATTTTGCACGAAAACTGGAAAACGCCTCTTTGCTTGCAGAAATAGTTCGTGAGCGTGTAAATGAAGGAATATCTCAAATTCTCCAGAGTGCCAATTGTGATCCGAAATCAATTGATTCAGTTGTGATTGTGGGGAATACGGTTATGCACCACTTATTCTTCGGACTCTCAACCAACTCGCTTTTAAAGCCGCCCTATAATGCTGAGCATAAGAATTCCATTTTAATCAAGTCCTCAGATGTTGGTCTAGAACTCCATGATAATACTCTCTGTTACTCACCACCAATCATTGAGTCATTTGTTGGGAATGATGCAGTAGCTATGATGATAGCTAGTGGATTTATCGACTCGGATTCCAGTCTTGTTTCAATAGATGTAGGTACGAATACAGAGATAGCGGTTCTCAATAATGGTAAGATTTGGATTGCATCTGCTGCTTCGGGACCAGCTTTTGAAGGAATGTCTATTGAGTGTGGTATGCCAGGAGAGATAGGTGCAATTTGTAAGGTGAAGATTGACCCGATTACCTTCCAACCTCACTATGATGTCATCGGTGGCGGGAAACCATCCGGTATTTGCGGAACTGGAGTGGTTTCTGCAATTGCCACAATGCTGGATACAGGAATATTGTTTGCGAGAGGTTCCTTCAATCGCAGTCGGAATACTCCTTGGTTGGTCACCAGTGGAACCATTATTCACTACATATTAGCTAAGGCATCTGAAACAACTACTAACTCAAGTATCTTCTTGACGCAACCAGATATTCGAATGATTCAGCAGTCAAAAGCATCTATTCGTGCTGCACTCAGTTTAGTTCTTGAAAACGCAAATCTTTCTCCAAATGAAATTTCAACACTATACCTTACTGGTGTTTTTGGTACTGGTCTTGTTCTTGAAGATGCTATTCGGATAGGTCTTCTACCTGAGATGAATAACGCTGAAATCAAGCAAGTGTGCGGTGGTGCTAGTATAGGCGCGGATCTTCTGCATAAGTATGAAATTCGAGAGTCTGCTGAAAGACTTGTATCAGAAGTTAATCATATCGAGCTCACAAACAATCCAGATTTCAAGAGGAATTTTACAGAGAATCTTCCATTTCCCTAATAGATGAGTTCATCCTCATGATAAATCTCTCCACGCCTCAGTCTCGAAGATGAGAGTGGTCGTCCATCCTTTGTTCTCACTCTTGGAACCACAATGATGTGGAATCGTTTAAGGTTATTATCAATACGCATCTGGTTGATGTCAAATGCATTCTGAACAACTCCAATCTCATCTGAAACAATGAGCGCATCCAAGTCTTTCATTTTATCAGCTCCTCCCTCTGTTGTTTCTATGGGGAAGATGCTTGATCTTTCGATATCAAATTCAGATTGGATGAACTTCGTCAGTTCTGCGTATCTCTCATCATATGATTGAATGAGTTTTCTATCACTCTTATACTCCAGCATTCTGTCGGTTGTTAGACCAAGAGCCACCGTTTTACTAAGTCTGAATGCGGTTCGGATTATGTGCTTGTGCCCTTCGTGCAGATGGTCAAATGTACCAGCAAATACAACCTTATTGTATTGCCAGCCATTCGACTCCAGTGACTACACACTCCTAGACTCTATGATTCCTGCTTCTGAAAGGTCCTTTACAATTTCAATCATTTTGCCTGATTCTATGTCGTTGAATTGGAAGCATATCATATCCCATATGATATCAAGTGAAGTCCAATCCTTTGCCATGTTAAGCATCTCATCAATGGATGCGAAAATCCTCTCCCGCTCTTCACTCATCTTCCTATATTCATGCCCTTTGTTACCCAGGCTTTTGATGACAAAACTAGGATCCATTGCATGACTATATTTTCTCTTAACTTCAATTCTAAAACTTATAGTATCAAGTGGAATCTGGTCTTCCTGCATAGCCTCCATTCCAACTTCTGCACATGCCCCCTCATATGCCTTCCTTGCTACCACCATCTCGGTAGTATAGACCATTTGCAGGCTTGTCTTTAGTGACTGTCGTAGAGCCTCCTGTTCCTCAATAAGTGACCATTCAGTTGTGGCTTTATCTAGAGTTTCTTGACCAAGATCATGAGCTAAACCAAGCCAACGCAAAACTCTTGGATAGATCTTTTCCGGGTCTCCAAGGCATCGTGATAGTTCAGTCACACCACGTAAGCTTACATCTTGCATTAATTCTACAAATTCATTCCTGCACTCAGTAAGTACAGTTTCTTCGTAGACATGTTTTGGAAGCACCAAGGATAATGCTGAAAGTGCAGCGATACGAGATGCGTAGCCCATCTGCCGTGTGTCTAATTTGTCAGATGTATCAGTTGATGTGTGATAAAACCTGTCAGGATCTTGATTGAGCATAACTGCTGGAATCCCAATAGTGCTATCAGTCAGCATGAAGTGATCACTATCCGCAGAATAGCGGCTGTATTGGTATGGTAATGGAGCAACCATACCACCCTCTCGCCGATCATCATTCTTTTTTGCTTCAGTTTTCAGCCAGTATCTCACAACATTGTTCAATGTAGAGGGTAGTGAAAATGGTGTTCTATATAGATGGAGAACTGACCCCGACTTTGTTGGATCTGCCCCAACCATGTCTAGATTTATCATCGCCATACAACGCTTGAGAATATCCTGCTCGTTGTGAATGAATTGGATTGTACCCGACCATTCAGGAATCCAGAGGAATCTGATTGAAAATACTGGTGCAGGTATTTTCTCCTCTTTAATTAGCTGAGTCAACGACCTAAGTACTTCTAAAAGCACACCACTACCTGATGCATTATCGTTTGCGCCTGGGTGGGGATGACAGACGTGAGCAACTAACCAAATTTCTTTTGATTTCTCGTGTCCTTGTAAAAGCGCAGAAAGAACCTGCAGTTTTCCTATACCTAAGTTTGCTCTGACCTTTGCTTTGACTCGTACTGTTTTTCCCTCTTCTAGCCATTGTTTCATTTTTATGCCATCTGATTGTTTCAGTGAAAATCCAAACTTGGTGGCTTCTTTCTCTTCTAAGCTAGGCCAGATAGCATCATATCGTCTTAGTTCTGCTAGTTCGTCAATACCCTTTGGAGGCACAAATGTCAGAATACCCACTGCTCCATGTTCTATGCAAGCGACTTTATGAGCATACCGAGCTAAGCTCTCAGTCAGAACCAGTTTCCCTTTCACATCTTTTCCTTCATAGTCTGATGGACTAAGCCCTTTTCCTACATATACAACATCTGATTCAATCTCTGCTGATGTTGAATGTCCAACCAAGGATATTGGTTCTGATCTAAAGTTTGCGATGGTTCTTTTTTCAGGTTCAAGTAAATCGAGCTTCCCTTCGCTACCTTCCCAACCAAATGGATTCTGCCAAGTTCCAATGACTGTCTTGCCATCAGCTGGATATTCAAACACCTTGACCCTTGCATCTGATATAGATTCAATCGTCTTCTTGAGATAGTCAATAGCATCTGAAAATCCAGGACTTGCCTGAATTCTATGAAACATCGAGATTGAAGTAGCATAATCTTTCGCACTAATTCCAGAAATAGCGTCTGTTACAGCTTTGATCATATCATCGGGTAGCATAGTATCCTCTCACAGTGGAAAAATCGGGTGATTTTCTCACATAAGTAGTCTGCGACTCGTGCGAAATTCTCCTGGTGTATATAAAAAGGAAACTCCCGGAGGTCAATAATACCTCCGGTTGCGTTTGGGGGAAGCGCGTATCTATGGGAATATTATGGGGCTGTCGATTCCGCTGGAACTGGAGCAGCTGGTGGACGAGCACCAAGCACTGTATCGAGTTGCAGCAACGCAGGTATTGAATCCCCAATTAACTTAAGTTTGTCACGAATTTCCATTGTATTAGCTTCTTCTTCAGTCTGTTCGTTGTAGAACCAAGTTAACATTGCTTGAGTTGATCTGTCGCCTAACCTGTCTGCCATGTCACCAATTTTGTAGATCCGCTCAGTGACAATTGTTTCGTGATGATATGCATCTGCAAAGATCTCATGGGCTGATTTCCATTCCGTCTTTGGAGCATCAATTTGCTTCATAACAACTCTTGCACCTCGCTCAGTGAGATGCCTATAGAACCTCATTGCATGAGCGAATTCTTCCTGAAACTGTACCTCCATCCAGTGGGCCATTCCTGTAAGATTCTGTTCTTCAAACCATGTTCCCATTGATAGGTAGATGAACGCACTATATAACTCAAAATTTAGCTGGTCGTTTATTGCATCGACTAACTCTTGATTAATCTCCATAATTATGCACCTCAACTTCCATGTTGAATCTTTCAACTCTCAGTTGATTTCGATTCACAATAGCTAATTTGGTTTCTTTAAACTTTCGGTAAGACAACGTAAAATAACAACCAGGTCATCTTTGAAGTCTGTCCAACGAATCCTTATCTTTGGGGAGTCGAAGAGTTGGCTCTATACAACACCCGGAGCGAATATTGAAAATGGCGCTACAAGACCTCACGCCTCTTACAATTATGCTTGAATTTGTACCACCACTAATTGTGTCTCTTGTCTACTTACTCTTCTTTGGTAAAAGAAAAAGTAAGTTCATTGAGGCCTTCATAATTCTGATGTACCTGAAGACTGTAACATTCTTCATTTTCAACATAGCACTATCAGCTCCTGGAGTTGGAGGAGGATTCAATCCGGTTATCGATACACGGATTCTATCTTGGCTTCTATTAACAGATATGCTGTTTCAATTTGTTTCCTCACTTCAAGAGTATATGATTTGGGTGATGGTTTCGTTCTTTGCAGTCCTGTTTGGTATGGTTGTTTTGGCTGCAAAGCTAGCCCTTCAAGATCCAATGAAAATGAGGTTTAAGAATCTCATTAGACGAATTACCCATCGAGAACCAGAGAGTGACGGATATACAGGATTAATGGACCGTGTTTCGAATATCTCTTTCGAGGGCGTTGAACCTCAACCACTTAATCCTGAAGTGCAAGCTCGTGCTTGGAGGGATGCATGGAAGGACTATCTCATAATAGGACTGGCGACTGTTATTCCTTCAATATCCATCTATGCTGATAGTATTACTAACTTCATCGTTCTAAAGAATGATCCTATAAATTATATACCACCTGACACGTATCTGGTCAATATACTCATTTTCATCACTTGGATATACCGCTTCGGATATCCTGCATCAAACCGAATTGCGAAAGGGGCTGGGCTTCGTTTGGGTAATCGAAACCTTGGTGGAGAGATGATGCGAGGTGTTCTTGGCTGGTTCTTCAGACTAAACATTCTATTATCTATAGGCATTTTTGGGTATCAGGCATATGAGGCATTCAACTCAGGCGTCGCCAATATTGCAGAAATTCTAATAGAGTACTATATCCGAGGTCTAATACTTGCAGTACCTCCGATTATATTTGCAATACTCATACTTCCATTGGTTGAAGACTTTGCTGTAGTGTTATACAAGAAGACATTTGATTCAATAACTCAAGCTAAATCCAAATTCTCTGGAATGAGTTTGAGTGGTGCCATTAAGAATCTAGGAGCCGGTGTTGGGACTGGTCTAGTTGTAACAGGAGCATTTGTAGCAGCGGTATTTGCTACCACGTTGAACTATGCCATAGGACATGGATTTTTCCTTCTCTTCCCACGCGAGGTTGATGATGAATTTGTTGAAGGAGTTCTCTATAATCCAGTGAATAACATTCAGATAATTGGTGAAACTATCTGGTTATTGATACTCCTGGCAATTCCCTTCGCTATGATAATAGTTCTAGGAGTCTTGGGTCATTTTCTAAAGAAAAGAAATGAGAATGGACTTGAATCATTTGCCCTATTCTCAGGTGTAACTCTCTCAGTAGCTACATACGTAATCTTTCCAGGGTTGGACTATATTGTTGGCTTTGCTCTCACTCCCGCTGATTATGCTGGAGATATCTTCAACAGACTAAGACCATTTCTTGCACTACCAAATGATGAACAATGGCTCGTACGTCTAGGTTCTCAATTTATTGTCAATCTACCGATCTTTGTATTCAGTGCACTGTTTATTCTCTACTTCTTTAAGTTTAGAGAGAGTTGGAGAGAAACAATTGGTGAAACTACTGGTCCCCTCTTGAATGTCCATAAAAAAGATCTTGCTCAGAGTGTTGCAATGTTCTTTGGGGGTCTTGTTGCAGCTATTCTTGGTGTGTGGGCTGTACTAACCATAATTGATAATCCAGGGCTAGTCTATAGCATGTTAGAAGGATTGCTAATCAAAATTGGTCAGCCTGACGGACTTGAGGGTGTACTTCCACCTACAAGCTTTTTCTTAGATAGAGTGGATCCAATGGGATGGTTTGTCATCTTTGCTGAACATAACATGGTTCGAACCCTCTTGATGCTAATCATTGGACCTATCTTCTGGTCTGCTGTTCTCTGGTATGTGGGAGTTCAGAAGAATGCTTCTGAGAAGTCAATTGGAACATGGAGCATAGTATCTCTCTTTGTCGGTGGTGCCATTGCCTATGTATGGACTGCGAGAGATGCTTGGATGTTCAACCCATACGATCCGCGATGGGGTTTTGCAGCGCAATTAGGTCTTAGAGCCCTTATGGTGTTTGGTGTTCTGTTTCTAATCTATGGTCTTATTGCATTGGTTCGAAGTCGTGGTGGAAAAGGTATAGGGGCTTGGTGGTTCCCACTATTCATAACAATCTTTGCAACAGAATATTTTGTCTATGACGATCAATTCACTGTGATTGCTTTGATTGTGCTTCCTCTCTTCCTTGCAGGAGGTTACAAATTAATTGGAAAAGGACGCGGTGAGGATTTCCTTATTACGTTCATCAAGTTTAGCTTGATGTCACTAGCAATTGCAGAGGTTCTTTCAACTGCTTTAACCCTTGGAGGGATAGCACTCATCGAGACCCAATTCTTTGGTATTGGAACTATAGAATTTCTTGCTAGAATCCTTCCCCATGCTGTTGTGGAAATCCCAACCTTCTTAGTCGCTGCTGCAGCTGCAATTCGTATTGCGAAAGACCTCTGGTCATCCATTGAGTCCGAAGATTGGGCATCGATTCCCTCAAAGACACGTGCACTTCTAGGGGATGAGCGAACTTGGAGGACCTACATATTGATTGTCTTCTTCCTAGTAATCGCTGCCCTGATTGAAGCCTTTATCACTCCAATTGTCTTTTGGATGGCTTTGGCACCCTAGAATGTAGTGGAGCGGTTTCTATCCGCTCCAAACTTCTTCTTTTTTTCCTATCTAATCTATTCAACGTAATCTTATATTCTAAGGCTAAAATGATAACAAAAAGTGCCGCTGCTTAAGATACATCATCATTGGATTGTTATCCAGAAACAGTCCCCTTTTGGAACTCATAGGTGTTGCACGTCTATGTGTTGATTTTGATGCATCAGCGGTTATATTCCTAAGACAGATTGAGGTGTACACGACGAAAACCATCACGAAAACACTCTCAACATTCGCGCTAGTTCTGTTTACAGTTACACTCTTTATCAATTTACCAATTTTACCAACAATCACTGATTCTCATATTGTAACTCTTATGAATTCGAACGTTGCAAAACCGCAAATGATGCCTGCGGACTATCCTTTCAATTTTACAGAGGTAAGCTGGGATCAAGCTACAGTGAACGAATATAGAGAGCATCAATGGAACTCAACAAGGTACAGATTCGGACCTTCTGTGAATTGGCACACTCGGAATGCTACGTCTAATGAAATAATCGCGTGGGATGAAGAGATTCCACTTAATTCCTGGTTTGATTTTATTATTGAAATACCCAAGACCGCGCTTGGAAGTCAAGTTCCACATGCTGTAGCAATCCAGGGGTCTTACTTTAATCTCTCTGAAATGGAGGATGGTGAAATGAATCAAGAAGGACCTCATCCAATTAGTTTGCTTGCTATGTATTATGTTCCAGAAGACAAATGGGAGATTTACTCTAGTAAACAGACTAATTGGCCAGAAGGACCTCCCGGTGAATTGCCTGAGAACTTTACACTCTCTGATATTTTTGGACCGATGGTGGAACCTTTCGCAAATCTCGATGAAATCAATAGTGACTACAGACCAGGTGTAGAGGCTTACTGGGGCCGATTCAGAGTTAGTTTCAATTCAAGCACACTACCAGGTTTCTATGCGTTTACTGCAATGGCTTTTGATAGCAGTTTCCAGCCAATCGCTGAGAGTCAGTTCTCTGAAACTGGTGGTCGTCTAATTGGAGTTGACCTTCATGGAATTGTGAACTCAGCATTTGGAGGATACTATACAATCAGTCGTCTTGATGATGATGGTGATATTCTTTATACCGCTAATCGAGGTGAAGATTTCAATTTCACAGTAACAATCAGTAATGCAACCTTCATGGAAAATGTCACAATACACATGACTGCACCCTCGCAGCTCAAGGTTCAGAAATGGGTCTATGGTCCATATCAGGAATCTGAAATTAGATATGGTGCATGGGAGTGGAACCAATTAGCTGGTACATACATTTGGAATGCCAGCGCAGTTGTTACTTGGGCTGAACCCAAATACGGTTATCACTGGGAGGAAACATATACTTGGGTCAACATGGGTAAGGAATACAACTTCTATGATCCATGGGGTGATTGGACTGAGGTTCGACAATCTTGGCCAAGCTTCTCAATAGCGTATGACTTTTCAACCGGAAGCTGGATGTATTATGCAGCCTACAATTATGAGAACCACACCTTCATCGATAGTGAGTGGAAATATGTCCACTGGGAGGAGTATGAACCGTGGTCTCTAGAGTTTCCAGTTCCTTTTGTCCTAAATGAAACTAGCAGTGACGTGTATATCAATGTCTTAGGCAAACTTGTGGTCCAGTTTCGCGGTCACATAAGCGAGGATATGCTTCCTTCAGGGAGTGAGTATGGTGATACAATTAAGATCTACGAACGATTGTTTAACCATCTTGGTCAAGAACTCGTCAACTATGTGCATCTCCCTATTGCTGAGCCATATGAACGGATCGACTATGAAAATCAACGCGAGCTTGCGATTGATACACCTGTGTCAATTGTAAAGCTCATCCATAAGGGTGAGCCATATAGTCCTAGTTGGATGTTTCAAGCAAATATTGGTGAGATATTCACTGTAAGCTCCCGTCTACAAGGAGGTATAGAATATGCTGACGATATTGACGGTGTAGCCTTCATCCTGTACGGTCATGACGAACGTAGGGGCTTTGATTTGGGAATCGAGTGGTGGCAATACTCAGATATTCAAGTTGAGGTCAAGGTTAGTCCCGTCGGAGCTATTCAGATAAATGTCTACAATTACACCGTGAGGACATCTTGGGGCTATGGTGAACACTACGAGTGGGTTCATGTTGAGATTGCTCCAGGCATTTGGGAAACTCAAAGAGTTCTTGTTTCAGATTGGTTCTGGCAAGAGCTAATTTGGGACTTTGAAGCAAATGATTGGACTGAACAACATTTCCCGATGAAGTCATCAAAAGCTAAGATGCCAACATCTTTCTTGATAGCTGGCAACGTAACTTATTCAGTAATAGGTGATGACCTAAAGGTTGCTTTTGATGTCACACCACTCCCTGACATGCCCGCTCTTGAATGGTGGTGGGAATATATCTATGGAAATCTGACTTGGGTCACAGATTATGAGTCTGGATGGGGAAGTCACACCGTACTAGGATGGACTGAAGACACAGTGTATCATTACTATAATGGCACGGATATTGTGTATGTTGATTCTCCGTTCAAGGCACCCATTTTCCGAAACAATGCAACAGGAGAACTTTACGAACGTGAAAAGATACCCTATATCATCATTAATGGAAGACCAGAACCACTGAAAACATACATCTTTGGAGAATTTGATTACACCTACGAAACTCTTCTTCGTGAGGAATATGACTACGTTCTGGATGAAACTCGACACTTTGTCAAACTCATTAATGGGTCTGAGCTGGAGGTCTTTGGAGACCAGATTGCAGCAATATTCAATATCACTCTCATGAATGGAACCTCATTTCTTTCATTCAATGAATATCCAGAATATATGGGATGGGTTGAAGGAATTGACTACTACTACATGATTGGTGTTGATGGATCATTAATTACTGGTCAATGGCCAATTATTTGGGATGGTTATTTGGCAACTAGGTATGATGTCACGCCTGTCACAATGATTGAACACAGATATGTTTCATACGCAACTCCAATTGCTCCGTATGAACCTTCTAAAACCAGACCAATTTACATGGTAGGATGGCCTCAATCTGTGGGGCCTGACCATTGGGTCATATATCTCAATGAAACTTGGGAACGGATAGATATCTGGAGGTACTGGGAAGATGGTGGTCTTTACTACTATCACAATTATACGGACGGTAGACTCTATGTCTTCCAATGGCCTTATGAGTTGATGCAATGTAACTATCTTGGACAAGACCTGTTTATTCCTCACTATGCAACCAAGCTGTTCGCTTATGTAATTGTAGGAGGAACTAATTATCCGATTCCACAAGCTGGTGAACCACTAAATGGGTGGTGGGACTTGGACTGGATTATTCAAAACAAGTACTCGCTTGAGTTTGCGACCATTAACGGAACTACATACACTGCAAAGAAGCTATTGGAATGGAATGGATTCGACTGGGTTCCTTACCAAGAATATCATCCAGGTCCACCAATGCCATACTATTATGATGTGTATTGGGTGAATGTATCCGGTACAGTCTACAACCTTACAGACTGGGGTTGGGATCCTTCATATGGTGAATACGTGATGAGCTATCAATGGTTCCCAGAATCGTATCCATGGGTGACAAAAGCAAATGGGTCACATTTCGTGTCTGAGGTGTTCCATACTGATTGGACCATTGCTGTGGGAGAAACTAACCAAACTACACTCGAGTTTGAGTCATCTGCATGGCTTGATGTGGTAACTGGATACTACGATGGTGACTATTATTCCAGCAGTATATTCTCTTGGAACTCAACTCATGTTCCAGGCTATGAATATGTGTTGACTAGTTCAGGTGAGGAGTTCACACATAACTCGACCTGGAGGGCTGTGTTCCACAACATTACACTCTCCAATGGCACCTTCTTCTACTCAGCATGGGAACATCCAAACATCTGGCCAACGGATGTCACCAACTGGGAGATTGATACTTTCTATATGATTGATATCTATGGGGTTGAACATTGGTGGTATGGATGGGATGAATACACTTCTGATGTGATTGTCGTTACCAATGTCACAGGTGATCCTTGGGGTGGTGGTACTTTCTGGTTTGAGGGCGCTGATGTTCCAGTCTTGCGTTACAATGTAACTCAGTGGGACTGGGATGGATGGACATGGTTCATGAGCAAGCATGAAGAAGATAGTATTTGGCCTCAATTCTACGAATTCATCCAAGCTGGCAATGGAACAATATACGAGATTGTTCCACTTCACTACACGCCTGAGAGTTATCGCTACAACTTCCCATCGTGGCAATTCTACAGCAATGGTGTTTGGTACAATATCTCTGGAAGATCTGATATGATTTACAAGGCATATCGGTTTGAAGGATACTCAAAGAAGCTGGACTATGCACCACTTCCTGTGACTGTAATCACAACTCAGGATGTTCTAATTACTGGTGCACCTGAATGGGGTATGTGGGATGCTGATTTATGGACAATCAATCCAGAAACTGGAGCGCTTGACCTTGACGGAAATTTAGATACCACTGCAGACCAGTTCTTCATTGAGGAGTTCCATTCATCAACTGATATCTATAACATAACTCATGAATATCTGGATGTTAGCATTTACTGGGAACCTGATAATAGTAGTTGGGCTGATGAGTTTTATCTTCACTCCTTCACAGGGATGGTGACCTTTAATTGGATATTCTCATGGGTTGAATACTATATCTGGACAAAAGCATCAACAGGTGAAACTCTCACTGCAGCTGAATTTGATGCTGTCAAGAATATCCTCTTTGACCAGTGGGGTAATCCAAAACCTGGATACTGGGGTGTTTCATGGTTGGCTGAAAATTTCACATCAGCTGATCTTGTTCAACGAGCAATAGAAGAGGGCTGGGATTGGGTACCAGACAACTCACGAGAATGGAGCTGGCTCTGGTGGGAGCTTGATGAACATTACAGCTCTGAGATTAGCAATGGTACTCACTCTGAACTGATGGATATAAACTTAGCATACGAATATGCTGGTATGTTTGCTTGGGAAGATGAGGATGATGACAATTTCATGGATGTTTCATCTGAAAGTCTTGGTGATGCTGAGATGAGTCATTACTGGATGCCCATCGATGTTGAATCAGTGAGCTTTGTCACTCCAGGTGAAGCCTTTGGCAATTTCAATTCCACAGACACCATGCTTCTTGATGTGAATGATACAATAGATTTCGGAGTCACTTTCACAAACGTGACAGGCATGGTCTTTCCATTTGGACAGTTCTCCTATTGGGATTGGTATGATGGAAAGTATCATGGGTCAGACTTCAGTACATTTAATGAGCGACCCACTGAATGCACAACAGAAGAGTTCTCTCTTGTTGTGCATTTCACTGGAATTGTGAACGAAACTGGCTCCAACATTGCTCAAGTCAAGTTCGACATCACTATTGGTGATTGGGATATTGATACACCCGGTGGCCGTAGTGTCATTGAAGGAGTTAGCCTTGCAGTAGCTTTCTATAGCGACCTCTCTATCGTATCTGGAGGAGGTGGTGGAGCGACAGCGTCATACTTGGATGATTATAGTCAAGTACTTAGTAATGATGTGGCTTCTCCATCCAGCAATTACACGATGACTTCAGGAGTGAGTAGCGTTGCACTCATGAGCTTGGGGGGAGCACCTTACTCTTGGACAAAGAATGCATCACAACAATGTACTGTAGATGCACAGACAGTTCCAATTGCAGCTGTTAGTGCCATCTATGTTTCAGGAGGTGGAGGTACCGCTACAACCTTCTCAATCTCTTCTGAGCAGTTCTATACATTGATTGGTTTCAAGTGGTGGGATGGTTGGGCTGTTTCTGTAGATCCAATTTTTGTTGCATATGTTTCTCCAGGATCTGCTGATACTGAAGCCCCATCATTTGGCTCCACATTTCATTCTGCTGTTGAGATTACAGGAGTCGATTATGTACACATCGAAGCCTCAGTTTCTGATGCTGGTGGCTCCCAGATTGCAGGAGTAAAAGTCTGGGACATCGATAACAATGTGAACTACTCAATGACCTTCAATGAAGGATTGAATGTCTGGGAAGTCAATATTCCTCGGTCTATTGATGGTCGATACAATTTCAACTATCAGATCGTAGCGACAGACAATGCAGGAAATGTTGCCTATACATCAACACAGTCCTTCATGTTCAGAGATAATATCGCTCCGACAATCGATACTCTGAACATTGTAAATGGAACCAATCCAATGGGTCATGAGATTGCAACTGTCACTGCTACAGTATCTGATACAGGTGGATCGGGTATTGATTATGTTATCCTAACCTACTGGAACACAACAGGGGTGTTCAATGTCACAATGACATTCTCTGTAGGTTCTTACAGTGGTGAGATTCCTAATCATGCACCTAGTACTATTGTTCAATATGGAGTCACTGCGTACGATATTGATGGCAATCTAGAGTGGAGTGGATGGGATACTTTCACATTCTCACTTGGAGCAGGTCCTGATACAATAGGGCCCTCTGTCACATTAGTTTCGCATGATCCAACTAGTCCTGGGTCAAGTGACGCAGTGACAGTGTCAGCTGACATTCAAGATGTTTCTGATGTTTCTTCTGCAGTATTGCAGTATAGAGTTGATTCAGGGGCTTGGAACAATGTGACCATGAACTCTGTTGGTACTACCTGGAGTGCTGTGATCCCTGCACAAGCAGATGGATCCACAGTCATCTATAGAATTGTGGCATATGACACTGTCGGCAATGAAGCAGTTTCTGGAGAATATTCCTATGATGTAGAAGATGTGGTTACAACTCCAACCACACCAACGCAACCTACAACGTCAAGACCACCACCACCACCACCACCAATAGGTGACGAGTCACTACTCATGGTATACGGTGCTTTTGGAGCATTGGTCATAATTGTGCTGCTTCTAGCTGCTAGAAGACGAAAATAAAGCAAGTAAGCGGGCTTTATGCCCGCTCTTTTACTTTTTATTATGTATCACGACTAATGCTAACTCAGTTGAGATTTCAGCTTCTCATGGAAGAATTTGATGCCTGCAAGATGTGCCTCATATGTGCAATTGAACAAATCGTATGAAATTCCTGTAACAGGAATTGCATTGCGGATCATTATACAGTCCTTCTTATCAATACCAAAATTGACCTCGACAAGGGTGGCGTTTGATTTGAGAAGCTTCTCGTAAACAGTCCTTCTATTCTTAGTTGGGACTTCCGAGAGGTCCATTAGTCGAGTGGTTAGAGTTATCCAATTCGTTCCGGGAAACACTTCTATTACTTCTGCCTCAGTAGGTCCATAAGGATATAAACTGAAGGTCTTCCTACCGTGCTCTTCAAAATTGATCTCCAGACGTTTAAGATACTCTTTAGCAATGAACCATGTCGTGCTCATCTATACTCGTTCCTACCTGAGGACTCTCCTCACTTCACCAATTGTTTCCGCAGTTTAACCTACACAAATATGCACAATTACTAGTAAAAGTCTTCGCTTTGTTAGAATTGAGATTGTTGATTTCCAAGTTGTGGCTTTCAATAAAAACACTGAGGATTCTCATTTGAAAAGTAGCGACATTAGATCCTTCACCACTCGGTTCATTTAATAAGAAGAAGATGCTTGAGTATCTCTAACATCCTAGGAGGAGTGATATCTAATGGCAGAAATACCAATGAGTCAACCTGACTATCGTGGACCTGGTGAACGACCACTTGGTGTCACAATAATTGCGGGTCTTCAAATCCTCAGCTCGATTATTTTCCTATTAGTTGGTTACTTCTTAGTTTTTGTTGGAGCTGGCCTTGGCTTTTTTGGCTTGGGTTTGCTGTTTGGAGGAGTATTTCTCATCATTGGGTTTATCGGATTTATTATCGGTTGGGGTCTATGGACCTTAAAGGGATGGGCATGGATGATTGCATTCGTTCTGAACCTTATCAGTGTCATTATAGCACTGATCGGTTTTGACATAATCAGTCTGATAATTCCATTGATAATTGTGATATACCTGAATCAACGTGACGTCAAGGCGGCCTTTGGGCGGTAGTCGCCGCCATACCTCAAAACGTGAGTATTCCGGGTCGCGGGACCTGGAGTACCATATTTTTTCTCTTAGACCATGTAGTTATCTTTGACACTTCGTTAAGGGTAGTAAACTCCTTAAGAGATGAGGATTCTGCGGTGTTTATGGAAGGATGGATTCAAAGATGGATGAGTTGGGGGTTTCTAGCGATTACTATTGTCATCCATATCGGATTCATCTCTTCGTTGTGGACAGGGATGTTAAACTGGCTTTTTTATGATACACAGTACTTAGTTGGTCAAGGAGCGGACTTCTTCTCTTATTATCAAGCTGGACACAATGTTTTGAATGGGCTTGATTGTTATACTATTCCAGACTCCCTAGTCGTTCCCTATCTCTACCCCTATAGATACCTTCCATATTTCGCCTATTCTTTTGGGGCTATTTTTAATTTAGCACCCCCTACACTTGCATATTGGCTCTGGGTTGGAATTCTAACTTCTTTTATATGGTTAGCAGCATTTCGGACTCGAGCCCTCGCTAAAGCACTGCATCGACCAGATTGGGAGGGGAGAGTTGCAATGGGGATGTGGTTTTTTTTCTCTCCTGTATACATTGAACTCTTTCTAGGACAAGTAACACTCATCGCTGGTATCTTGATGTTTTTTGCATTGACTACGCCTTCATTTGTTAATGGGGGGAATACAAAATGGACTATGACAATATCATGGATGACAGCTTCGCTCACTAAATTGATTCCCTTTTTTATTACGCCTGTACTTTTGGGAGCAGGAAGGGTTCGGTCAGTCTTGGTGGCTATAACAGTTACATTGCTAGTGATTGTAGTAGTACCTGCAGGTTTAGAATCACTTCAATTCTTTCTCGATTTCAATACTGCACGTTCAATGTACATTTTCCCATATGTAGGGAGTCATTCATTGAAGATGCTAATCTTTTATCTAATAGGACAGTATACCAACGATTTTCGTATTATTACAGGTCTGCTCATTGGAGTCTTCCTTTCGTTATCAGTTATTACCACACTATACTCCCGGGACTTGTGGTCATGTGCAGGGTTGTTATCTTTAACCTATTTCTTCATAATGACAGACGTTTGGGAACATCATTATACCTTTATTCTGCCACTTTTAGTGCTTGCCTGGATTCGTGGTCAACCTGAGGATAAGGCACGGTGGGTACCACTAGTGCTAGTATTATTACTGAGTTTGCCCATGATGCCGATTGTTGCGTTTTTATCAGGTGTCGGTTCTGAGGTTCACCCAATAACTTGGAGTCCATTTTGGCAGATCATCTACCATAGCTCGAAAGTTGTGCCTTCCCTCATTCTTTATGTATGGTTTCTCATGATTGCGAAACG
>LRSL01000111.1 GCA_001563335.1 Candidatus Thorarchaeota archaeon SMTZ1-45
GTTATTGTTAGACCCATTGTTCTCATGTGGACTGACGCAACTGGCAAGGTCAGACAGGTCACTACACCAGAAACTGCTATCCTTGTTGAGAAAGGTGCAGCTGTGGCTGCTCCTGCAGCAGTAGCCCCTGTACCTATAGAACCCACAGAAACATACGAACCCCCAGTGTTGACCGAAGAATCTCCATTCGGACCTGTAGTTGGTACTGGATTTGGAACAAGTGAAGTACGTGACAAAGCATCTGAGATCTTGCATACAACAATGGCTCAAGATAGCGCTGAGTCACTAAAAGCTGCAGAAGAACTTCTCGATCAGCTGTTTGGCGCTGACGAAAGCAGCGCTGCAATGGCAGAGATTGATGATATCGAAGCTCTTGCTGCTGAGCCTACTCCTGAAGAAACCGTAACAGCCGCCGTGGTGTCTGATGTTGAGAGCCAACTCATTTCAGAAATTCGGACCAGAAGACCAAAACCCCCACAACCAGGAACTGCTGCAGACTCTTATCAGTTCTTATTCAAGACGATGGTCATCGGAGAAGGTGCTGTTGGAAAGACAACTCTCGTCAATCGTTATGTGACTGGCGTCTTCGAGCGTGATTATAAGACCACAATTGGTAGTCAGTTCGCTGTTAAACTCACACACATCTCACCACCAGAGAGAGAGTACTCGACTGGTATCAAGCTACAAGCTTGGGATGTAGCTGGACAGGCACGATTCAAGGCAGTGCGGAAGATGTATTATTCTGGCGCTGCGGGTATCATTCTAGTTTTCGACGTTACTCGACGCCGTTCCTTCACTGAACTATCCAAGTGGGTCCAAGAGGCTGACGAGTCAATAGGGGTGCGTGTACCAATGGTCTGTGTGGGCAACAAGACTGACCTACCCGACCGTGCTGTACCCTCTGATGAGGCGAAACGATGGGCTGAGGATCAAGGATTCTTGTATATGGAGTCATCAGCCAAGACCGGCGAGGGTGTAGCGGACATGTTCACTGTGCTTGCTGAGGTCATGTGGCGAGAGGCTCGCAAGCACCAGGAAGACAAGAAGTCTAGAATGTGAAAATTGTCATATTCCTTCAAAGAAGAGATTGAGTACCTTCATTAAATGCAGTCAAGTCCATCTCAGATTCAAGAAGATCTAAGATTGCTTGTCGTAGATACTTGGAATCAAGTGGCATATCATCCAATGCAGAGAATGCACCAATCATGTATGAATTCAGAACTCTTGTTGAACCCAGTTTTTTCATAACGGGCTCGGTATCAAGCATATACACTTGCTGGCAAATAGATTCGAGTGCTTTCTTGATGTCAGCTAAATCTGGATATCTCACATTTCCTGAGGTTACATTTGAGGGTGGCACTGGCATCATACTTACGATTGCAATAGTATCTTTACCTGCGAAACGCAAAGCTGTTCGAAGAGCCTCTACTGGTTCAAGACCGAGAATGATGTTTGCTTTCCCTCGTGGTATCAAAGGTCCCCAGTCCCGGGTTCCAATCCTAATATGGGTCACTACACTACCACCCCTACGTGACGCTCCAAAAGTATCTCCAACAATGGGTCGTAGACCCTGTTTCATTGTGGCTTCTGAGATAATTCTCCCGCAAACAAGATTTCCCTGTCCACCGACCCCCGCGACTAAAATAGAGTAAGGCTCTCTCACTTCACTCACCCTCCAAAATGGCATTATGTGGACAGACTGCAATGCATGCTCCACACTGGACACACACATGTGCCAAAACGACGGGATAATTGGTATTTGAGTCCCAGACGAGTGCAGGACACCCAAAGTCAGCGGCGCATATCATACATTTCTCTCTTCTACACAGACCCTGATCTATAATGACTGGTATTGCGCCAATGAATCCAGGTTTTCTCTTGACTTCTTCAAGTCTACAAACACTGTTCAGCAAGAGTACCTTCAGACCATTCTTTTGCACAGTTGAGTAGAGTAAACTTATCATTGACTTGATGTCTGTTGCATCTCCTATGGCAAAGAAATCTGGGTCAATAGCTCTGACTAGTTTCTCGATTTGAACTCTCTGCAAATTCTCATCCTGAATTTTTGATCCTGGATGAACTTGATACCCTGTCATTGCTGTAGTAGCATTATCAAGAATCGCAAATGTGAGGTCTGCGTTTTTGTGTCTGGCATTGATTAGCCCTGGCATACATGCATGGAAAAAGGTCGAGTCACCTGCAACTGATACTACCTTGGAATCAAATCCAAACCGTTGAAGTTTGCCAAGTCCACTCCCAATGCCAATACCTGAACCCATGGCATGCATTGTGTCCATTGCTTCATCATAGAACACACCAAGAGAATAACACCCGATGTCGCCTGAAACTATGAGTTTACCACCTAACCGCTTCTTTACAGTTCGAATAGACCAGTAGAAATTGCGATGAGTACACCCTGCACAGAATGTCAGAGGTCTCTCAATTAACAGGTCTTCAAAATTACGCGCTTGCTCCTCTATTCTTTTCCTATCTTTTCCTAGCAGTTTCAATAATGCATCCAATACTACATCTGTATTCATTTCTCCATAGCTTGGAATATGTCCTGTCATTTTTCCAAAGAATTCTGGTGCTTTCTTCAATTCAACTGAAAGCGATCTTATTGCCTCTTCCAAGAATGGGTCATTCTCCTCAACGAATAGAACACGCTCGCTTTCTTCAAGGAGTTGTTTGATTCTTTTCCTTGGTAATGGATTTGTAGTACCCAAATTCATGTGACTAATATTTTCAGACTCGAAAGCTTGAATCGCTTCTTGCGAATATAGAGAACTAATGCCACTGGAAATAACCAAGAGTTTCGCCCTCTCAGTACTCTTAACCTGATTGAACCCCGACTCTTCATACTCCTCTGCCACTCTTTCCATCTTCTCCAAAAGTTCTCTATGTCTTATATGTGGGGAAGGTATATTGTAGAGCTTCTCATGTAAGCCAATTGTTTTCCTTGTCCTTGATGACACGTTTCCAACTTGAACCAATCCTCTGGAGTGCGAAAGCCTGGTCGTGCTTCTAACAAGCACTGGAACTTCATACTTCCTAGAGATTCTGAATGCTTCTTTTGTGATGTCCTTTGCATCTTGATGGTTTGAGGGTTCTAGTAGTGGGATTTTAGCTGCTTTTGCATAAAACCTAGAGTCCTGCTCATTACTAGAACTATGTCCTTTGGGGTCATCACAAACCACAATTACAAGCCCTCCCTTCCCTGAGCCTGATAGATTGAGGTTTAGAAGAAAATCAGAGGCAACATTCAAACCCAAGGATTTCATTGAACATAGAGCTGGGACCCCTGCCCAACTTGCAGCAGCAGTAACCTCCATCGCCACTTTCTCATTTGTAGACCACTCAACATGGATACCTTGATCCACAGCTACCTCGAATAGGTTCATGGCGATTTCTGTCGAGGGGGTTCCAGGATAGGATGCGCAAAACCCTATACCCGCCTCTAAAGCTCCTCTCGCTATTGCTTCATTGCCACTCATGATGGTGTTGCGCTTAGGTTTGTTCATTCTATTCCTCGCAGAATATCAGCCGCTGAGCATCACAAAACACTTTCGACTTGTTATTTTCTCTCCGAATACCTTACGGGAAGATAAAATAGGCCTACTTCTTACTCGTGATGATGAGCATATATGCCTGAAGAACGAGAAAGCGAGCAAAAGACCAAGAGGATAACATCGCTCCTCTCCATTTCCCACGATAAAGACGTTGATGGACTAAATTCAGCAGCTATTGTATGGAGATATGCCAAAACAAAAGGTCTCGACTTCAAGGCTATTCTTACTGATTATGGCTCCTTTGAGCAAGTGTTCTCTTTTATTGCGAAACAAAGAGATACTCTAATCATTATTACTGATCTAGGAATGGATGATACAATAATCGATGTTGTTGAAACTGGACTAACTAGAGCAATTGCTCAAGACTGTCGAGTTGTTTGGCTAGATCATCATCATTGGTCTGACCGAGCAATAAAGATGATTCTCTCGCTTGGAAATAATCCAATTCTGAAAGTTAATCATGAATTTTGTGCAGCGGAAATCACACATAAGGTACTCATGCCACGCGATGAGATTTCCACTGAATTGGCAAAGATCGCGCACGATACAGACTTCAACCTTCGAGAGATTGATGCTGCCACTGCGCTCACTGATGCAGTCAATGTTATCCGTTTTGGAGCGATTGACAAGAAGGAAGATGTGACTGATGCCCTGTACCCTATTCTTACAAAACTAGCTGAGGATGGGATGGATGGACTTTGGGACAAAGTGTCTCGCAAATTCAAGGACTTGCTCCTTGATCAACGTGTTGACAATTATAGAAAAGAGAAAATAAAGAAGATGAAGAAGGCTCTAGCTAGACATAGTGATCAGATTATTCATGGAAAACTTGTTCGTGTTGTGGAGATTCCAAGTGGTCTCACATCCACTGACATGGGCACTTTTGCATCAGATCCTGAGATTCTAACCTCCATCGATCCTGAGATGAAAGTTGCAGATCTCTTACTCTCACTTAGCCAGGGTGGGATGCTTGGTTTCAGAAGAGGCTCTGATGGGGTGCTATGCAATGCTGCTGCGAAATTATTCAATGGTGGTGGACATCCATATGCTGCAGGTGGTGAATATGGTCTCTACGAAGACTTCCACGCGGTCTGTGATGATATCTTTGTGACACTATCAAAGAACAAGGATTGGATTTCCGATTCTTAGGATGATTTCTTCTGCAACATTTTCTTCAATATATCAAGAACATCAATACCTGATTCCCATAGCTCGTCAAAGGTCTTTATTGCATCATTAATGAGCCCAGGGTTGTCACTACGATGGATTAAGGCTGCAACATCTGATTCTTTTGCATGTGTGAGATAGAGGAGCATCTTGTCTTCATTGAGACAAATTATTCTATATGTTTTGATAGGCTCAGGTGTGAATCTTAATTGAATATTACCCGTTTTCGTTGCTTGTTCAAATACCTCCACCATCGGAGTCAGATGACCCGCCATCAGATTCAAGTTAAGTTTCTCGGACTCAACAGGAGTTAAGAGTCCTTGGACTTTTACCCCTCTAAAACCAGATTGTATTAGCCTTAACTCAGTCACCCCCCCAGGGCCAAGACCCTCTGCAAGAGTGCTTACATGACCAAGAACTCTGATAAGGTCCCCCGCTTCTGCTTTATCTGCAAATTCTCGAATAATATTACTTCTAACATTTTCGATTCCTTCAATCACTAGAGATTTTTCAATCGACTGAGCACCGACTAATTGTTTGTGCAGCATTAGTGCGAGTTCTTGACTCTTGACTGATTTTAATCGATTGAGCTTTGTTGTCACTTCCTGTTTCTTTGTCAGATGATCAGCCAGTTTGACTTTTCGTTTTGTTTCGAGGGCTTTTGCGACACCTGTTTCTGTTATTGAATAAGTTCTGGGAGTATGAATAGTATCAATAGTGATGAACCCTTGTTCTTCCAAGTCGTTTAATCTTCGATAGATGTAAGCTTTGGTGTACCTTTTGTTGGCTATTTCTTCTAGACTACGAACTATTTCATCGTAATTCACAGATCTACTAGTACATCCAGCAGCTAAGAGAACAGCTCGAAATACTTGCATTTCGCTTGAAGTCGTATCTATTCCAAGTTTTTCGAGATTACTCTGGAACTTCTTACTGGACACAGTCGTCACCCTTCAAAAACTTCTAAATCAGATCCCAATTCATAGTCCTGATCGAAACTGTCTATGGCATTGTCAACTAATTCGGGATTCGCGGATCTCGGTAACCATGTTGCAGACAAGGGATTCTCGGAAACCACAAGAACTATCCCTTCGGTATTTCGAGCCACAAATTGATAAGTTGCATCCTTTCGTGGGAATACCCTATAACCAACCTTTTGGAATTCTTTTCGCAAGTCCATAATTAGTTGCATAGCTTCTTTTCGGAGTTGCCTCTCACTTCTATTATGATCCAATGCCCTAAATTCTACTCCCTTTTTGAGAAGATTTTCCGCGTTCAGCAATCTTCGTGTATTCAAGTAGTTTCCTTGGGACAACCACTCAAGTGTGATTCTTATCACATCCCCCTTTTTGAGACCTTTGTATACCTTGTCATCAAGCAACTTCAGCATGTTATCCATACCCTGCGCAAAGGCTGGTTTTTCGATCTTGCTCTTACCAGCTACATAATCTATCAAACGAGCCGCCAAAGTTACTGAGTTTATCTCTGAAAGAACCTCAATCTCAGAGTCAATCTCTTTCAGTTCATTTTGCATATCTACAATATTTTGACTAACAATTTTCTCTAATGCTCTCTCCATAGTCGCAATACTGGAATTGTAACCATGTTTGCGACCACTACTATCAATCTTTACAAATCCCTCTTTTTGAAGCCAAGAGAGACTTCTGTAAATTAGTGGATCCTTGCCTTTTCGTGATCCCTCATCTATTTCTAGTTGTTCCCGTAATGTTTCGAACTCAATATAGTCTGCAGGCTCTTCTTGAGATTTCAGAAGAGCTCCAAGTATGACCATGTTTTTTTTGGTTGGATCTAGACCCAGCATCTCAAGCAATTCTTCATGTAATACTTCAGTTTCCACCCTCACTACCCCAATCAGTCTGATTATTCTACTCCTTTTCTACTTGTAATCCTTCTAATTAGTTCTCCGGGTTCTGATGTAAAAGCCTGAATATCTTTGGGAGTCATCTCCAAGAATGATTTTGATCGCTTCCATTCTCTGTCAAAAGTTTTCACCGCGTTATCAATAAGATCTGGGTTGAAGTCTCTAGTTATCCAAGTAGCGGTAACCGGGTCCTCCGCAATTATCAACGCCATGTTGTCTTTGTTGATGCTCACTTGATTGTAGGTTTTTGGTCCTTGATATATGCGAATATCAAACTTCACCCCATTCTTTCTCAGCTCTCCAAGATGTTGCATTACTTTCATTACCTCTTCCATGTTGAAAGAAACACCTGGAGCCAACTCTTCAATTTTGAAGACTTCAGTTGATATCATATACCTTACATCTACACCTCTCTGAGCAGTTTCGACGAACTTCATCGTTCTCTCTACAGCCCCCTCTGCAAAAGGAGCTAACCACAAAGCGGTTGCTCGAATCACGTCACCTCTCATTGCAACATCAAGCATATTGTATCGTAGAACTCTGTGAAGCTCATCAACACCTCGAACTATCCTTGAGCTGATTTTTTGTTGGGTCCCAGTAATTTTCTTGACAAACTCTTGTGCAAGAAGACCACACTCAAGACCTCTAACTTCTGCAAGAACATTATCAATCTCGTTTCTTTGGCCCTCGAGCTCGCGAATCCGTTCGCTTTTCAGTTGTTCTAGACCCGCCATCACTGTATTCACATCAGCAATGTACCTCTTGCGGTGTGCTGATGGGTTCTCCACTCGTACAAGCTGAGCTTCAACTAAGGACTTAAGCACTCTGTGGACCCATGTCTTTGATAGCTTTGTTTCTGTGTCCTCCACTGACAACTGATCATAGATCTCCGCAAATGAAAGAGGAATAGGTGGATCGTTCTGAAGTTTGAGAATTACGCTTAGTAGATTCATTGAACGGGATTCCTGTCTGTCGCCAATCATGAATCCGCATAGTTCAAGGGCTTTTGAAATACCATCATCTTGCGACATTAAGTGTCCCTCTTTACTCATTTATGAGCAGCACTAAAAAGTTCCATGTTTTACTAACTTTATGACTGTATACAACCACACGATATATATATGCACTTAGTTATATGATTCGTCAGCAGCTGTCCGCTGCTAACTCCGGGTGGATGCTTCACGGTAATCCACAACGGGCATGGTACAGGGCATGCCGGTGGAACCCATCGGCCACGAAGCAGGGTGGCGCAGGGGGTGTCCCCTGCTTCTTCTCCGTGATTCTCTCTCACTTTTTTTAAAGGCCGCTCACAGCGATGGCTCGAAGATATCCTGCCCCAATCTTGGCTACCATCGGTAAGAAGTCTGTCATAAGCGTCATCAATGTGCCAACACTTGCATGACCCTGAATCAGTTCGTTCAGAGTCTTGGCATCGAGTTGATTTAGCACGATTTCTGCAGCAGCTACTGGGTCGTTGAACATACTGTATTTGGAAACCGCCCACATACCTTTGCCCGTGTTCATGATGTTAGAGGCTAATTTGGTCTTTCTATACTCTCTCTCGTATTTTCCAACACTCTTCTCTGAGAAATCTTCTTCATCCACCATTCGTTTTGCATGTTTTGCAAGAACCTGCCCTGCATGAAAACAAGTCGTGACTCCCCCACCAACAATTGATGATACCTGTCCTGCTGAGTTTCCACAGAGTGCAACTCCAGCATCAGTGAATTTGGGAATGATACCTGCGCAGGGGACAACACCACCATTCACTGCTGAAATCTTTGCATTTTGAGTTTCAGGATGAGTCTTCATGTACTTCCGAAGTACATCCTGCATTGGAGGGAGTGAATGCCAGTTCGCTTTTGATGATGGTACACGTCCTATTCCAAGATTAATCTCAGTTTCAGATCTCGGATACAACCAGAGATAACCGAGGCCAACATCTTTTCCTACAAAGAAATATGCTACATCAGGGTCTATTCCTTTACAGTTCTTAAGTTTGAATCGATACCCATAGCTAAGTAGCCACTTTGGATGCTTGAAACCCGCGGTTTCTGAAACACGACTGAATGAACCATCAGCACCCACAGTCAGCCTACCATGTTCCTTCCCACTCTGATTGAAATTCACACCAACTACAGAACCCTTCTCTTTTATGACCGAATTCACTCGTGATCTATATCTGAACTCTGCATCATCTGAAAGTGCGCGGTCTCGCATGAGTTCCTGGCATTTGTCTTCATCGAAGAGATACGAATTACCAAGCAGGCTCCGATCAACGACAATATTGGCTCCAGTGTCCAAACTCTCTCCCACAATTGAATTGTACTTGTTCCCGATATAGTCCGAGTCTGGTCTGACTCTCAAGAATTTCAATGCTTTATCAGTGACCAACTCTCCCATGAGTGAGTGTGTGACACTCTCGCGTTTCTCTAGGACTAGTGTCTTTAGACCATATTTTGCAGTCCACTCCGCAGTCATAAGTCCTGCAGGTCCAGTCCCAGCGATAATCACGTCATATGTCATCATTCAGATGCTCCATGGTATTACTCAAATCCTCAATTTAGTGTCTATATCTCTTTCTGAGTGGTCTTTGCATAGCCATATAGTTATAATACAAAGTAAAATCAACAACCCTAGAAAACCTTTGGAAGGTAAATAATGAAAGCCAGATCCATAGCTTACTCAATGTATCTCATAATTTCCATAATGATTAGTCTTACTTTGGCTGCTATTCCTGCAATCCTGCTTTTCGCAATTGTTGTTCAGAACTTCACTACTTTCCTTGACACGATCTGGCCTTTCTCGTTCATTCACAATTTTGTCATCGAGAACTTCTCCCAATGGATTCCTGGATTTGCTCTAGACTATTGGTGGTTGATAATACTCTTTGTGCCCCTAGCCCTAATTTGCTACGCAGTTTTCCTAGCTTTTCTAATGGTTTTCTTTAAACTTTCACAGAAGGGCTTACCTTTCCTTGAAGATGGTTACTATGAAGCAGAATCGGAAGCCTGGTTATTGTATGAGTACTTCGAGGTCTATTATATTCTATACCCGTACTTTGCTGGATTCTTCAGCATCTTCTTTGATACTAAACCACGTCATCAAGCATTTGGTGCAAAGATTGGCAAAAACTCCATTGTGGGCAATGGTCGACTCTTCAACCCTGAGAGGACAATTATTGGTGATAATTGCTTCTTTGGCTATGATGCCATTATGAGTGGTCATGTGTATGAGGGTAGACGACTCTATCTCAAAACAGTACGGCTTGGTAACAATGTTACAGTTGGTGCAAACGCAGTAATTCTGCCAGGGGCTGATATTGGCGACAATGTGATTGTGGGTGCAAACTCTGTTGTTCCCAAGGATAAGATCATCCCTTCAAACACAATATGGGTCCATGGTAAAGCAATTCCGAGAGGGCCTCCCTATTTGGCTGAAGAGTTACACCAACCAATTGGAGGACCCACCGTTATCTTTGAGAAGATCGAGAAGATATCTGATAATGATGAAGAAGATGAGGAAGGAACTACAATTCCTTCAAATGGTGAGAGGTTTTAGTCAATTTATCAAGGTGAAAAGATTGCGTTTCCTAATGCTTCACTTGGAAAGCTTCTGGTATAGTCTAAACGAGTCCAATCCAGCGGACCGGACAGAGATTGGGGAGTCATTGCATGTTTGGATCCATTCAGAAGAAGAGGATGAAGAGAACAAGTCTGGTGTTCTTAGGAAGATGGTGAAGAATATTCGCTGGCTTGCCCAGAAGGTTGATTGCAACAGAGTAACTTTGCACTCGTTCGCGCATCTTGATGATAGTAAATCTGATCCCGAGTTTG
>LRSL01000112.1 GCA_001563335.1 Candidatus Thorarchaeota archaeon SMTZ1-45
CCAAGGTTCCTGATCAACAAGCAGCCTATGAGAACACAATGAACGCATTGCTTGCGACCATTTCTGGCGCTGACGTCGTTCATGACGGCGTCTATGGAATTGTTGAAGCAGGCGTTACTGCAAGCTATGACATGTTTGCAATTAGTAACGATATCTGCGGAGCAATAAAACGTGTTGCAAAAGGCATCAAGGTGACCCCAGAGACCTTGGCAGTCGACCTGATAGCCACTGTTGGACATGAGAAGAACCACCTGAATACTCCTGATGCTCTAAGGTTTACAAAGAAACATCTGCTCGAGGAACAATGGCACCCCTTGATTAGTAATAGGACTTCGCGTCCTGAATGGGAGAAGAGAGGGGCTAAGACCATAGCAGAAGTTGCAAAAGAAAAAGTGAAAGAAATCCTCTCAACACACAAAATAGAGCCGCTTGATAAGAAAATGGAGTCAGAAATGAGGAAACTGATTAAGGAACGCGCTAAGAAAGTAAAATCAAGCTGAATGGAGGGTTGATAAATGGAAAAACCATCTGCTGATGAAGTAAGGGCTGTCGGAATGTCAACAGTCGCAGCTGCTCATGTTGTTTATGTGGAAACTGTAAGAGAGAAATTTGGGAATCCGGGTCTTGAAGCTCTAGGAGAGGCTAATCGTTTACATGGCCTTGAACTTGGTGAACAAGGTGTGAAAGATGGCGGGTTAAGAAAGGGAGACCTGAAATCTATTCATGATTTCTTTGCAGCCGCTCATCCCTTTTTTGGTTTCGAGTTAGAGCTTGTTGATGTAACTGATCGACTAGTAGACATCAAGGTTACTGCATGTCCTTGGATTGACACATTTCGTTCGAAAGGTGCGAAAGAGGACATCTGTGATTGGGTCACTAAGATTGATGAGGGAATTGCACAAGCTGTTGACTCTGAACTCACAATGAGCGTTCCGAAATGCATGATGCGTGGAAATGACCACTGTATCTATCGATGGGCTAAGTGATTTCGTTCTTTGAAACTATCAAAGGAGGCATGGTTAAAGTTTAAATTAGCTAGATAGATTTGAATTTTAATAAGCCACTTCCTTCAGCATTGCTGGAATCAATGAAGTAGGATAAACATCATATACCCGATTGAATTGATAACTATTTCAATTCAACCCAATATCAAAGAACAACGGTCGCGGATAGAATTGGCAGATAAAGCAACCAAACTTACATTGAGAGAATGGCTTGCACAGCACGCAAGAGCTGAGCCTGTACATTATAAGAAAATTGCAGAGGCACTCGAACGTGATCCTGCATCAGTTTCAGCATCTCTTTCCATTGAGGGCAAACAAGCTCAAGAAGATAATAGACCAGCTTATTTCCAAAGAGTAGGACCTGGACTCTATCAGTACAACGATCTTTGTGAAGGTGCAGTTGATGAAGAGCTCATTGCGGAGGTTCGCACTCGAGCTGATGACTTTAACCGAGCTACTCGACGTGAGATGCGACATGAAATAGCTAAACTTGATTTAGAAGGTTTCGATGACCTTGCTAGAATTGTCCTCCTTAATGTCCGAGCTCGTGTTGAGGAGGCTGAAGAAGTTGATATATACAATGAAACAGTCGTACTTCTAACATCATGGCGGGATGATGGTGGAAGGTCTCCTGTTGTTGTTTATGCAAAGAAGTGTGACTATGATGAAAAGATAGGGGCTGATCTCATTCGAGAGATCAGAGGATCACTTCCCACACATCAAGCAAATCAGGGTGTCCTCATCACAAACGGGACAGTTACTCCTGAAGGGAAACAAGAAGCGCTTGGTTATGCTGGTAGAGATATCAAGGTTTCAGTTCCACCAGTTCACATCATGGACATTGATATTATCCTAAATGTTCTCCTTGAAAGTCGAACTGGCGTTCGTGCAAAGAATGTTGAGGTGCTACTTCTAGACCACGAATTCTTCAGGAGACTTCGGCATTCATCGTAATAATAGGACTCATTTCATTACTCGTCGTATTGAATAGGAACTATTATTCTTAAAGTCGATGTTAAAGTCACAAAAAAAGGCACCCTTTAGTTTAAATATGAGGATTTACTTTGTAGAAAGCTATCACGATAACGATTCGTTTTCTTGTCGTGAGAGAGAAAAAAAGGAGAACAACGCAAATTGAGTGAGGAAGAAAAGCTCCTCTTCGTGCGAGAGAGCTCCGGCCTAGTAAAGGAAGTAGGTACGGGATTCGCTTTGCTTCTTCCAATAGCACTAACACTTGGACCTTGGTTCCACTATTTCGGACCCCAGGTTTCAACTTGGTATCCTGGTGCGCATCTGATACCAATGTACGCACTTGGTGCAGGGACAGTCTTCTTTGAAGCACTTGCCCTCATGTGTCTGATGCTTGCCATGCCAAGATCAGGAGCATCATACCACTTCACTGGACGTGGTCTGAGTCCTATTTTTGGTGTAATGGAAGGTTGGCGAAGTGTAATCACAAATCCAGTCTTTAGAGGCACTGGAAGCTTTTTTGCTGTACAAATATTCGCTGGTGGTCTTGTTGTAATTGGCAGTGCAACCAACAACACTTGGCTGCAAGACGCAGCAGGAGCATTGGGTGGTGATCCAATCCTGCTATTTACTGCTGCAGTTTTGATGATTCTAGTAGGGTTCATCTTTAGCTACTTGTCCGTTAAGTGGTTAGGATGGTTTGTGATAATCCTTGGAATTATCAATATACTAGCGTTGCTGATTGCAGATCTTGTATTGATAGCAACTCCGATGACCGAAACCATTTGGAACAATGTTTTTCCTGGCACGTATTCCACTATTGATGCCATAAATGTCACAACTCCCGTAGACTATACTACGTTCAGTTTCGCAGCTGTAGGTCCTGCACTCCTACTAACGGTAGGTGGTATGTGGCCATATCTCATCATGCCTGTTGCAGGTGAAGTTTCACAACCAAGTAGAAACATCCCATTGAGCAACTTAGGTGGTTGGGCTGGCATTGCTGGCTTCTTCCTACTTTCAGCATTCGCTGTTGAATCAAGCATGGGTAACTTCCTGTACAAGCATAACATTGGTTTTGCCAGAATCGACCCTGTCACCCTTCTACCTGACCCAGTGCCTGGTACGGTTTTCCCAGGATTTGGAAACTTTGCTGCAGTTGCTCTACAGGGTAACATATTAGCATGGTTTGTGATATTGTGTCCGATATTTGCTAGTGTCCTAGACTCCCCAAGCAATGCCTTGTGGGTTACAAGACCAATGCATTCAATGGCTATGGACCGGTTCTGTCCTGAGGCATTTGCCCGTGTCCATCCCAAATATCATGTACCACACATCACTCTATGGTTCTGGCTGATCGTTTCAATTGGTACAGTAGCTTATGCAACAGTCCTACAGGTAGTTTATAACACGGCTCTTGCTGCATTAATCGGTGTAGCATACACCTATGTGTTCATACGTTGGCAGATGGCATTGGCGGCGATCTCGTTGCCATATTATCGACCTACGCTGTGGGAACGCAGTGGAGCCTGGAAGTTCTTGGGCATACCGCTTATATCACTTGGTGGATTAGTCGCTGGCGCAGTATTCTTCTGGGCCATAATTGCTTACGTCCCAACGTTGCCCTATGAGGTCCTGTTTACGGTGCTTGTTTATGTGATAGGTCAGCTGGCCTACATGTACTACGGTGCTAAGAACAAGGCCAAAGGCATTGAGATGTCAGCTATCTTTGGACAGCTGCCACCAGAGTAGTCTATAGAATATTCGAAGAGAGCTGCAAGCTCTCTTCTATCTATTTTTTAGGTAAACTGATTAATGCATAGTAGTCAGTTCAATACTCTTCCATATAATCATAAATGGGTGGAAACCTATTCCTACTAGCCTTACTTGAGAATGCTTCGAGCTTATCCCATGTCCTATGAAATCGCGAGGGGAAAGACCAAGGTCTAATCAGTAAGAACTCTTTTACATCATCTGAGGAATTGTATGTATCAAGGGCATTCTGGGCTGCTTTGTTGAATCTATTTCTTGCATCATCATCCAAGACTTGCTGGTTGAATAAGTATGCATCCTCATGCCACTCATAACGAACAGTGAACTCCTGATGATCAGCAAATACACGTTTTACTTTCCTCCAAGGCCAAAATGTTGACATTTGTTCCAATTGTTCGCCAGCACCATAGAAATCGATTGCCATCCCTTCCTTACAATAGACGTAATCGGGTCCCCTCTCTCGGAATTTCGGGTTTGGCTTAGCCATGCGTCCCTTCTTTACCCAGTCATTCCATTCTGCTCTTATTCGTTCTTGTACTTGACCCTGGTCCAAAATATACTTGACAGCCGCGGCAGTTCCATGATGAGCCAAACCTGGTAGAGATGGGCTTTCAAGGCGCTTTTCTATCCACTCTCTAACTTGAGGAACATCTTCAATTGGTATTGTAGTCCAAACTGGGAAAACTGCTTTTCCATACGGCATTGTGAATAGAAAAACCATTCCTGCAGAATCCATAGGTGTGAATTTTTCATCAACTATCTCCTCTCCAATTGGCCAAGTTTCGCCATTCTTGGCTATGTGGACTTCACATACTTCATATGAGATGACCTCGTTCCAGTCTGCATCAAAGACTGCTTGATACCACTTTCGTTTCTTCTCTCTGGGAAGGATAAATCGAGCTAGGTTCACATTAATTTGAAGTTCATGTGTTCTCTCACTGTAGGGACAAATCCCATGGTACTCAATATCAGGCAATGTATCATCTTGAACCATTTAGCCCTATCACCTTTGCATTTCAGCTCGAGCTAGCAACTTCTTAAATATTCTTAAATGAGAGAGTGAATTACTTCTAAGAATCGATAGTGTTAATTAGCAGTTTCCATGAGAGGCTCAAAGAGAGGACACACGACGATGAGTCACCAGCCAAATCAATTAAAAGGTAAATCTGCTTCTTTGGATGATTTCAAGTTTGAGCCAAATGGACTGGATCTCAAATTCAGCAAGAACCTGATTACGGTCCTTGATGGTTATCGAATCCACAGAACATATGATCTTACATTTATCGATAAAGCAATGAACAAAGGTGATTTGCCTCCCAGTTTCATAAGACAATGGGGAACAATCAGGTCTGTCCTGCACAAACTAGCCTCGATAGGGCCCAAAGTTCCGGGCGTAGAATCTACGCTGAATAGGAAGCAATACATGTCTTTCATATCAATGGCATTTCTTACCATCTCTGTTCCTATACTACTTATAACATGGGTGTTTCAAATAGAGTTCCTATCTCCCATTGCGATACCTCTCTCACTAGTTGCAGTTTCATTAGTGATGATAAACTTCCTTGTAGGTGGTTGGTACAATCGAAAAGTGGCATGGGATATTCATAATTACATTGAAGCCAATCAAAGTCTTGTGGCGCGAGAGCGTTCAATCCTTAAGGGCTGGGTACAAATACTTATTGATTATATTGCAAGATTAATGCGAAAGACTGGTGCAGATCCAGAAAAGGAGCTTATCAAGTTCTTCAATGATGACTATAACCGAATTGAAGTTAAGAAAGTACCTTCTGGACTAAGAAAGCATTATGTTGTGAAGATACAGGTTTGAGAGCCCATCCGTACACTACAGGTTTCATAATCTATACTAATGCTTCAATTGGCTTATAGTCGAGATCAAATCCGAAATGACGGGGTCCTAGCACCTTTAAACCTTCAAGACTTCTGAAGATTGATTCACCCTTCATTCCTATCACACTGACATTGTCACCTTTCTTTATGTCTGTGTTAGTTATAGGCTCACCTATCTTTGCATCAATTATTTCGATTATATCAGGACTCATGACCCATGGCTTACCATCTAGCCATGTCATGTGGTTCTCATTCTTAAACCAGACCTTGAACTTCTTACCAGGTTTGATGCCTGATCCTTTTATCTCAGTTTCTCCCCACATATAGCCTTCTCGATTCTCCCATGTTCGTCCAATAACTTCTCCTCTGAATAGAACCCATCCCCCAACCTTCTCAACTATCTTATTGGCTGGGTCATCTCCAGACTCTCTACATTCACGAATTATCTTTCCAACATTATAGCTCTTTGTCAATGTGTTTGGAAGTATAGCTTCATGGAAATCTTTCCCCTTGACAGGAAAGGCTACATTACCTAATCTACCCCACGCCACTTCGCTTAGTGCTTTTGAGAGTCTTTCACCCATTTCATAATTGATTACATGCTGAACAATGCTTTTGTTTCCATACCAATCAACTAATGCCATAGGTGCCATAGAATATCCTTTCACACAAACAGTGTTCTGACAGATCTCAGGAACAGCTCTTCCTGAGTAGTCTCCATCCACACATGGAATTCCATGTTTAACTGCAGCGTCAATCGGTGCAGGTGTGTTTACTCCACCCAATTCGAAAGGTGCAACAGCTGCAAACTTGATTCCCATGTATTCCTCAAGAGATGCCAAGCCTACTGCTAACTCCTTCTCGAAGAAATCCCAAGGAAATCTTGTCCGTAGAGCTTCTATTTCAGGCGTTGGAGGGGCTATGGTACCAGAGTAGTATGCACAGGCAACCCAATCATTACTCTTGACCTTCCCCACATCGACGATTTCAATGGTTTTTCCCGCATCTACATGGGGATAGAGCATATCTAGACCTAGCTGCTTGCTTCCACCTCCCCCAGTTCCAAAGAAGGTGCATCCTGTTGTGAGATCGTCTACATCTGTTCTGGTCTTTAATAAAAGCGTCATTCACACTTCTCCCAGATTAAAATTATTAAATAACGAACAAGCTCGCGAGTATATATTTTCTTTCGAAAAAAGAGATTAGGGGAGTGCCAGTGCACTCTTCATGTCAGCTCAATGACTCAAAGTTCAACTCTACCAGCTTGAACCTTGTCATCTTCAATTGTAATCAGGAATCCTTTCAATATTCCCTCTCTGTACTCTGAACCTGGGTTTACACAGAGAGTGCGACCTATTTCACGATAACCTACTGACTCATGAATATGTCCATGCATCCCAAGCAGAGGTTGATACTTTTCAATCACTGCTCTTACAGACTTGCTACCTACAGGACCCAGAACTTCCATAGCGCCAGATTTCTTTATCTTAAATTCTTCATCTAATGCAGGAGCTGTATCCAGTCCCGAGTTGAAGGGTGGATCATGGAAATTGCAAAGCACTCTGGAGTAATCATTTGTTTCTAGTCGTGCAAACTCAGCTTCGAGCTTTTCCATTAGCTCATCGTCAGGACATTCTCTGTGAGTGTTCCATGGCGTAGAATTGACCCATTCGCAGCTAATCATTGGATATCCTCTAACATCAACCACCTTTTGCAGTGGATATATCACTCTGGGGTCGTTCTTAATGACTGCATCAATGGAATAATCATCATCATTTCCCGGATTAACAACCACCATTACATCTTCTGGAATCTTCTCGTTTGCCATATCCATCCATAACTGAATTCTCTCGACCATTAAATCTTGGAACAACTTTGTGATAGCTCCCGGTGTTTCTCGTAGTTTAGCGAGTTCTTCAGGCGTCAGAATCTTGGGATAATATCCTTCATCCTTTGTGAATTTAATGAAATGTTCCAAATCTTTTTGCTTTTTAAAGGTCTTTTTACTTCCATGTGGTTGAGCATACCATCTGTCATCTTTTTCTTGGATGATTGGCATTATTGCCTTGCCTGTGAGATCTCCGCACATCATGGCAACATCTGCCTTGAAAACTTTGGGAGCTCTACACATTTTCTCCCAAGTCTGTTGACTTCCGTGCGGATCAGCTGCTAGGAAAATTCTCATTTATTTACCTCATGTTATTGTACGCAGGAGTTCCTTTGCGCTGGTTTAAATCCTTAATGGTATAGCGGTATCCTAGCACTTTAATTTAACTTTGAAAAATGGATGAAAAAAACGTTGACATGACACAAGATATTAATGTTATACCATATCATCATAATAGATAATTTGAGTATTGAGGTGTACCAGTAATTGACAGGTAAGTTTGGTCCGATTCTTGATGACTTCATGCAAGAAGCTCTAAGGATAGAAAAAACAGCTGCTACATTAGGGATTCCCCTTCGTATTATCGGCTGTCTTGCATTCAGACTAAAGAGCCCTGAGTTTACAGATTTGCATATCAAGATGGGCCGTGAAGTCACGGACATTGATTTTGTTTCATATTACAACCATCGACAGAAGCTCATTAACCTCTTTCGAGATGATCTTGGATATTATTGGGTTCCACCCAGTTTTGCAAGAGCGTCAACTCTCAGAGATTTATTCATTGACAAAGTGCGAGATCGGAAAATCGATGTTTTCTATGATCATTTGGAATTTTGCCATAAGATTGACTTCAAGAAGAAGAAACGTTTAGATATTGACTCTCCGACAATTCCTCTGGCTGAATTGTTCTTAGAGAAGACGCAGATAGTTGAGATAAATGCAAAGGACTTGAAAGATCTAATCATTACATTTCTTGCACATGATGTAAGAGAAGATGAGAGTGATCAAGGAATTAATGGTAAATATATTGCAAAGTTACTCTCTGACGATTGGGGATTCTATTATACAGTAACAGAGAATCTCAAGAAATTCATTGAATTTGTACCCAAGGTCAAAGAGATTGATCAGGATCAGAAGGACCTGGTTATTTCTAGGGCAAAGAAGTTGTATAAATTAATTGAAGATGCTCCGAAAACAGGTGGTTGGAAACGTCGTGCAAAGGTTGGCACAAAACAACGCTGGTACAAATTTGTTCATTCAATGGAAGGAACTCGAAACGCAAAGTAGAAAGAATCTGTTTGTAGGGGTCTTCGAACAATGAAACTTTCGAAAGAGAACACATATGATATGCTTACAGGTGTAGGAATACTTGGAACGGGCGGTGGTGGAGATCCTGTTTCTTTTGGGAAACCAATGGTAGACTGGGATTATAGCAAGGGGCGAGTCTATGAAACAACACCTCCTGAAGATATCAAGGATGATGCTTTCATAGTCTGTGGAGGTTACATGGGCTCTGTTCAAGCATTCAAATCAGTGAGTGATATGCTAGAAGCATGGGAAACCCGATACGAGCTCCACGAAGCTATGAAAATATCTGAGAAAATTACAGGAAAGAAGGTAGATCATCTTGTCCCCTTTGAGCTCGGTGGAACCAATACGACTGTGATGCTTTCTTTAGCTGCTAGAGCAGGGATTACGACGGTTGATGGTGATGGTCTCGGAAGATCTGCTCCTGAAACTCAGATGATTACATTTGTGGGATATGGTATTGATCTTTGTCCCATGCCTGTTGTATCCAAGAATGGAAGTATAATTATTGTTGAGAAGACCACTTCTCCCGCACTTGCAGATGAAATTGGGAGATTCGCTGTCGTGAATGATGGTGGCGCTGGAGCAAACAACCATTACTACCAAACTGGAGCTCAACTCAAGAAAGCAGTTATTCCAAACAGCATTTCAAAGTCAATCGAACTTGGAGCCGCAATTCGTGATGCTAATGAGAACAAGAAGAATCCCATTGATGCATTTCTAGACATCATGGGTGGTCAAGAACTAACTCAAGGCAAGATCGAGGAAGTCAAAGGTGAGGATCGTGCAGGACATTGGCATGTCTTGGTCCATATCAAACCTGAGAATCTTAAGGGACATTTTGAGGTTGTTGTTAAGAATGAATACATGATGGCAATGTGTGACAGTAAACCCGTGGTAATGTTCCCTGACCTTATTTGCTTGCACAATCCTGATAATGGACATGGTCTGATGAGTGCTAGTCTCAAGAAAGGTATGGATGTAGTAGTTACCGCAGTCCCAGCTCATGAAAGACTTCGTTATGCTGGAAGTACTGAGATTGGGAGGAAAGCATTTTCTCCAGAGAGATATGGTCATCCTGAGTTCGAATATAAGCCAATGGAAGAGATAATAGGAAGACTCCACTAATTTCACGAGTAAGCTATCTCAGCAATTGTATGAACTTACAAGGGAGTCGGTATCAAATGACTAAACTAGCCCTCATTGGTGCAACGGGTATTGATTGGTGGAAAGATCCTAAGAAAAAATCCTTTGTTGATCTTCACACTCCCCCAGATTGTGAGATTGGAAATTTCACTCCTCGACATGGTACTTATAGTATCGAGTCTCTCACAGATGAGGCATACAATGCACCTTTCATACTCGAGCAGGTAGTACTGGCAAACAAGGAGGGTTACGATGTCATCGTGATAGATTGTGCATGTGATCCAGTGCTCGCGGCTGCACGTGAGGTGTCAAAGATTCCTGTTGTTGGTCCACTAAGTACTGCTCTCCATCTAGCTCTCACCTTAGGTACACGCTTCGGAGTCATTACAGTCCAAGGTGAAGCATTGAAGAAATGTATTGAACATGGTATTAGAAAAGAGGAGCTTGAGTCCTTTTGTGCTGGTGTTCGTTATCTGAAAAT
>LRSL01000113.1 GCA_001563335.1 Candidatus Thorarchaeota archaeon SMTZ1-45
TCAGAGCAATTGCTGCAAAATTGTTATCATAGACTGTGTTTTTTATGAGTGTCGTATTATGTGAATGTCTTGCTTCGACACCAGACCATGAATTGCAAACATCATTATCAATCATGGTACAGTTTTTGGAGTTCATTAAGAAGAATCCCGTTTCATCATTATTTCGCACTGTGTTGCTGAACATCGCGCATTCGTCGGAATACTGGATTTTCACTCCTATATGCTTGGACTCTATTACACAGAACTCTATTATTCCATGCGGGGCGTGGTCCAAATAGACGCCAGTGGCATTCGTTTCAGCTTGTGATGTCAGAAGGCAGTCCCGGATCACATAGTAAGCGTCCACATTGACAATACAAACACAGTGGCCATCAGTTGTGATACTGACCCCCTCAAGTACATACGGGTCGATCTGCGTGCCACTTCCTATGAACCCGCTTGGTGAGAAATCCTCAAGAGTGTTGATGTTGATTGGGTCACTTGGGGTGTAGCTGGATTGCAACCAGTTGTCACCCTGTGGCATTAATGATGGAGCATTTTCATTCATGTTGGTAGTATGTGTATGAGTGAGAAAGGAGGACCAAACTAGAATGACCAAGATGATAAATACGACACAATGATAATCTCTCAATGAAAATCCTTCTATTCCAGCATAGATGGGGTCGCGATTGAGGTTGTAAAAATTCTCGAGTCAATCCTGGCAAACAATTTTTGACCCTGACTTGTTATTTCTTATTCATTATTATGTGTTTAACCTTTTGGAATCAAGTGAGTTACGTTTGACTAGCACTCTCTCCAACCTTGTTATTCTTTAGGATGAAATGGACACCAATTATATACATGGTATGCTGGTCTGAATTACAGGAATTGAAAGATAGCTAGAAAATAGTCGTATTAGAAACAATAGGAAGAGTGAAAGAGGGGATGAGGTAGTGTAATAAATTTGAAGGTTGCAGAGCATTGAGAAGAGGTTCATTGTGCATCTTTTGCTTTGAGGGAACCCCTCGAGAGTTGGTTGATAGGCTAGTTGATACAAATCAAGACTGGTTCAAACGTCATTTTACTGAGGTCTTAATCCATTCAGAAGACCTTGCTGTCCCTGAGTGGTCGTTTGTTGCAAATAGACAGCAGTATAAAGCCCGATTCTTCTTACAAGCCCTTGAAGATCATGCATATCTCTCAAATCACGCTCTTGGTGTTGTCGATCTGGACCTGTTTGTACCAGATCTCAATTTCATCTTTGGAAGTGCTCAGTTCGGTGGTAATGCAATTGTTGCACTACCAAGGCTTCGTCAGTCCTTCTATGGTCTTCCTAATGATGACACCATATTCTTCCAACGCACCGTGAAAGAGGTATTTCATGAACTTGGTCATGTCATGGGACTTCGTCATTGTACTAACTATTGTGTCATGCAGTTCTCCAACTCTCTTGCTGATACGGATCACAAACCAGATACTTACTGTAAAGACTGTATTCGAAGGTTGGAATAGGTCATAGCGACTTCAATCATCCATCTAACAGACTCTTGAAGAGTTAAACCCTAACCCGCAATCAATATCATCGTCTCCTATATAGCGCAAATCCTCCTAACAGGACCAAAGCAGCGGCACTTACTGATACTCCTATGATTAGTGTGTTGAAGGCATGCTATCTGTCTTGAATTGCTTTCAGTTCCATGAAAATCATTCCGCACTGGATAAGGAGAGGCTTGAATAAGAAAATTGGTGTAAACCAATTTAGCAGTGAAACCCTAACAAGCTGATATATTACTAGTAGGATCACTGAAGTTGTTGCCTTTCTCCGCCCAATATCGCATTTGAATGATATGTCTATAGAACTCCTGACCAATATTTGTCAGACTATATCCAGCTTCAGGATTGGATAATACTTGGTCAGTTCGTTTCACAAGACCAAGTGCGGTCAGATTGGCTAGGCACTTTGATATCTCTGATTTGCTTACATTCCTACCATTGTTTGAGCCTATTTTCTGGCGGAGTTCTCGGACACTTGGATTGTAGGTTCGCTCGCCGAGAGTAAGTATTACAGGAACTGCACAAGTACGCCCTAGCTGAGAAAAAATCTCACTCAAGGGCTCTTTTTTATTTAGATGGGTTATTTTGTTAGCTATCATCGCTCTAGTTGATCTAGTTTTTCAAAAATATATTGCAAAATCGGCTATATTATTTCATATTGTTATTTTAATGCATTATATATCAATTAAAATCGTTTCTGGACATTGCTGCTTCAAATTCGTCTATCAGAAGATACGTGAACACCTTACACCTCATGCGGAGCTATTCCCTGGGACCCGCTAATTTGCACATGATAACACAAGCTTAAATCGTCACGCGTACATCATAGCAATTGGAATGTGACGACTCATAATCAGAGATGGTGCAGAACATAGATTGATTGAATCAAAGTCAGATGTCGCAAATAGTATGCGAATTGTTATCTTCATCTTACTCGTATTGTTATGGGTGTTTGGACCATCAGTTTTTACTATCGCAGATCTTAACTACACAATAGCATCATTTGTTTGGATTCTGCAATATAGCTATCTATGGTTGGCAGTTTCATATGGATTTATTACTCCCAATATTTTGGGATTCCTTTTTCATCTACCTAGATTCCTCTTCCTTTTGTATGTAATGCAAGCATTAGGAAAAAGTACAGAGTTCAAGAAGGCACTCTCTTATGGATTTTTAGCAGAACTTCCATTCATATTAGGGGCTGTTTATTATGCGCTTTTTCCTCCAGGTGTCTATTCATACTATTTGGTAGTTCCAGTCCCAATCATAACAATAATCGGAGTTCTGTTATTAATGCGGAAACCGCATGTCAAGTAATTTGATTCCGCTGTTACATATGCAGAGCCGCATACGAACAAACAATAAGATGGCACTCTCAAGACTCGCCAGCTGGCAAGACTCAAGCCACTCTCTCAATAAACAGGAAGATTCAAATTTCTGATTCCATTTTGCTAATGTCTTATTCAGACAAGCCTGAAGTGTGAGTTCTATGTTCATTGGACATTACGGTATCGCTTTCGCTCTGAAGAAATATGCACCCAAGACATCGCTTGGAATCCTGTTCATTGCTGTTCAACTGGTGGATATTGCGTTCTTTATCCTTGTTCCACTGGGAATTGAACACCTCCGAATTATCCCTGGTTTTACCGAAGCCAGTCCCTTCGACCTCTATGATTATCCAATCACTCATAGTCTTCTTGGAGCCCTTGCATGGGCTGTTGCAACTTATCTCGTATTTCGCTTCATCCTCTTGAGAAGTACAACTGATTATACCTATAGACTAAGCACTGCACTTGTCATGAGTGTAGCAGTGTTTTCCCACTTTATCTTGGACATTGTTGTCCACACTCCTGATCTGCTGCTTGTTCCAGGACTTGACATAAGAGTGGGACTAGGACTCTGGAACAGCATTATTGCTACTGTTGCAGTTGAACTTGCCATTCTTCTTGTGGGTTGTTGGATATACCTCCATTCAACAACTCAGGGGGTAGGATTGTTAGGAAAGTATGGAATGTATGTCTTCATGATTGTGCTTGCCATCATCACCATAGTGACACCATTCACGACTTTTCCTGATGTATTAACGGTCGTAATAACATCAGAACTATTGTATGCAGTTTTCACTCTGTTAGCATGGTTGTTGGATAGTAAGAGGTATGTTGCTGCAGATTAGATATAAGAATCCCTTCCCAGTATCGCGAAAGGGGAGGTTGAGTTTCAAAGGGACTAGCACTTCGTGACAAACAGAGCCTTTCCAGACTCGCCAGACTCCAAAAATGGTAATAGAAAATACGGAAAGAATGAAAGTGGTGATGAGTATTACTACAAAATATATAATATTAGTTTCTATTAGATTATACGTATAGGAATGTATGCGGTACTAGGTTTCATTGTCTTCATTGTGCTCATTTCAGTTTCGTTGCCAATTATCTTCCCTTCTATCTTGACAGGATGCGTCGCATTCCTTATTGCCTTGAAGCCTGAAGACCATGAGGGCTGGCTCTATTATGGTGATTTGTTGATTAAGCAGAACCAATACATTGAGGCTCTTGATGCGTATCAGACGGCGGCTAAGTTGCGCCCAGACATTACTAAGATTTGGATGAAGCTTGGAAACCTCTTTAATGAGTTGGGTCAATTTGATGAAGCGGACAAGGCATTCCGAACAGGACTAGGCTCCAATTTTCTTTGAAGAGTTTTAAGCACAGAATGAGAACAATTGATAGGAGAATTGATCGCTCTTTCAGATTTCTATTTGATACTTTGAAAAGAAAACATCAATAGCTTCTCCTGATTGTCTAGAAGATAATACACCATTTTATCAGGGACTTAAGTAAGTTCTATTGCTTTTGTAACTTGAAGAGAGGTATGAGCTAGCTAGATGATCATTTACGATTTTACAATTCTCCTCTCGAAGTCATGGACATAGTATCTTTTCCCCTTTTTTACCACACCATGACCTTCAGCCTCAAGTAATGCTTTGTGTGATTCAAGACCTCCAGGATACTTCTCATTTAAGAATCCATCAGTCTTCAAGGTCCGCCAGTAAGGTATTTTGAGCCTTTTTCCTTCTTTTGCTGCTTCTTCTACAGCATTTGCCGCGGTCGTAATGAATATGCCAGCAGTTAAGGAACAGCATCCCTTTACACCAAAGTTTTGAGCAATTCTTGCACAGATCTCTCTAATGGTAATCAGTTTCCCTCTTGGAACAGATTTCATTACTCCGATGACATGACTCGGGTTCACTAGAACAACATCGTCTCCTTCTTCAACACCCATCTTCTGAAGCGCTTTGTAACAGGGAAAGCTCTTCTCGAGTTTCAAGACCTTTGGATATCCATCTTTGTCTTCCATCTTCTCTCGCCAAGTCTTCTTCATAAGACCATTCTCCTAACAATGAACTCAATACTTCAGTTACGTGATTTATTTAATAATCGGTTGATACTGAGGTTCTTCACAATCAAATAATAACCGGAGATTCTGTATATACCCAGCTCATACGAGGTAACAATAAGCAAGGGGCTTTCGACCGGGTCATCATCTAGGGTGAAGATCCATATGTATTTTCGAGAATCCTTTCAACATGACGATAACTCTTTGAAGTCATTGTTGGAATTAGAATTAAACCTAGAAGCAAGACAACAAAAGCAAGTAACATGGTAGTTACCCAGAGTTCCATGGTAAGGAACTCGTCATAGACGAAGAAGAACAACTCAGAAAATGAAACTCCCCAGAATCCGAAAAGCCCTAATGCAAATCCACGGATTGGATTCACCCGGCCTAGCATGAGTACCTCTCTCGCAAGAACAACCTTTCCTTTCTCTCTCTTTCCAAGAATGTTGCCTATAGCACTCTCTGAGAGGAGAATCGCTTTGAATAGAAGATTAGAGGTAGAGAGAAAGACGCCTTTATCAGTGCTGCGTGACCAGAGTTGGATTCGTCTGCTGGCACCGAGTTCATCCCTGACTTCCTCAAAAAGGGTTAAAATCTCTGCATTTGTAACTGGATTTCGAAATAGTATCAACTTCAGACCAAAGACAATGAACTGTACAGCTGAACCAACTAGTAATGTAGTTATAGTCCACTGGAGTATATTAAACTCAATATTGGCAAAGAGTCTAATTCCTATCAGTCCAAGAGTCCAGACTAAGCTGCACATAACTAGCCCCTCTTGAAATGCCATCGTGAAAAGAAACACCCCTGACTGATTCTCAATAATGTCTGGATCGCCTAGCATACTCAAGCTCCCACTCAGAGTGTTTCTTGAAGCGGTATGCTATAAGGATAACTGCGAATGGATGCTTTCAAGTTTTTAGTAGGAGAAAGTCATGCAGTTACAATTCGAGTGTAGATCGCATAGAAGTGTTATAAAAGCCTCAGTCGTAGGAACTATAAGCAGGGCACTCTCCCCACTCACTTCAAGAGGAGAAAACAGGTGAATTGAATCTTCACCTAATGAATGGCGGAGGAACTAATCTGAAGTAATAGGATAGTAGTACAAGGAAGACCCAGAAGATGAGTGTAGACACAAGGTATCTAAGAGGCCGCCCACGCGCCAAGGCGCTGAAATGAAGTGATTCAGGCAACTGCAGTCGAATTGGTAGAATGAAGGGAGTGCTTTGCTGGTACTGCACAAATGAATCTCCAAACTCTTTACTCAACCAGTAATCCTCAAGGTCAGCAACCAGAATTAATAGAAATAGAACTGAACACACAGACACCAGATCACCAGGTCTTGTGGCTGGAAGAAGCAGACGTGAGAAACTGGTCTTAAGTGGAAAAGCTAGAAGGTACAACATGAGTAGGATTCCCAAGTGTTGAGGATGCCGTACCCACCCATAGGGGCCGTATGTGACTAGACCTTCTTTATGTATACGTGCCCTAGCAAGAGTGACTAGCCCATAACAGAGAAGGAATAGACCAAAGCAGAACATAAGAACTTGCGAGAACCGGAATGCAACTGCTATTCCGGTTTCAAGTCCTCCAGGAGAAGAAGGATCGAACATATACACATAGCCAGTCCAGCTATTTGAGTAGGGAACTATGTAGCTGAGGAGCTCCCACGAGAAATACCAGCTAGCTAGTATCCAGACCATTGGTGTCAGTATGCCAGCGACAATTGGCAGATAGAGGCCAACAGATATAGCGGCAGCGGTTATGTTGCTAACGACCCTTTTTAACACTAGCTGAGTCCTCCCTCACCGAAAAGATGCTACAGTGCATATGCTATATTTCGACCTCCAATGTCAAGAAGATTTTGTTCTCGGCACGCTAGACAGACTCTAAGGGTATATCCGCCCAATACGAGGGAACTATAAGCAGGGCACTCTCCAAACTTTCTCTATAGGGATACAGAGCAGAGGTTATCTATTATTTACGGTTGTTTGACCATAACCCAATGGAGGATGTTGGCTATGGGCAATGTGAATGAGTCAATAACATCGAAGCCGTAATGTTTGTAAATTTGTACAAGACCTTCATCCTGAGTTTCAAGGACGCAGGGTTTGTTTTGTGAACTACACATTGAGAGTACAGGTCGGACAAGCTTGCTTGCAAGACCTTTCCCTTGATAATCTGGATGAACTGCCAGTGATCCTAAATACCAATGGGGCTCAGAAATACACTCATCTCTCTTACTGACTACAAAACTCTCTACTTCTCGCATTCTTCTTAGAGTCTTGGAACCAGCGGCTCGATACAGTCCTATCCCTCCCGTTCTAATTGCTCTCAACCAACTGAACTCATTGTACTCCGATTGTGTAAGGATAACAACGCCCTCAATGTTTTCAGATGTAGCAAGGATTTTTCCATAGAGGAAGCCATTCTTAACACGGTAATTAAAGAACTTTGGAAGGAATCTCAACCTGCTTTCTGGTTCCGGTAAGAAATAACACAATAGATGATCATCAAAAAAAGCCTGAACTAAAGTTTCAGTGACCTTCTTTACGTCCCTTTTTGTTACATGGTAGGGTTCAGGACTCGTGTTTTGCATTGGTAGTCAGTTTTTATTAAAAGACCTTTCTGATATACCTTAGGATGGCTTGAGAATTAAGATTCATGAATATTACTCTTCTTCAACGCAGGACAAACCTTATGCGAAGGAACTATAAGCAGGGCACTTGTCTTTCATGGTCCGGATTGGTTTAGGACTGTGCCTTCATGTAGATTCTCGATCGTGGCTTTGAGACCCTCTTTATAGGAGGGGTACTCCAGCTCCCAGTCAAGCTCTCTTTTGGCCTTCTCGTTAGTCACCACACAGTCTATCTGCATAATGCTTAGAAGGAAACCACCAAGGACGATTCGAGCGATGAACATTGGAATAGTTCGTGGCTTTGGCAGTCCCATGCACTCCGCCATGTGCTCTGTGAATTCTCGCGTGGTACACGGAGTATCGTCAGCTATGATGAATGATTCACTCACAGGCTGTTTCTCTACTGCAAGAACAAAGGCCTGAGCACAGTCATCGACATGAACCCTCGGGATGTGGTTGTCACCTCTCCCGAAGACGCCGGAGCGCCCATTCTTCATCATCTCGTACATCTTGAGGAACTGGCCACCCGGTCCATAGATCTGACCCGGGAGCATTATGATGAGTGGTTGTCCCTCCTTCTTTGCCCTAGCAATAAGCACGTCAGCCTCTTCGCCAGCCTTCGTGAGACCCGTCCTGACAAGTGGCCAAGACTCGTCAGCTACCTGTCCCTGCTTAGTGCTGTAGGCAGTGCCAAGAGTCAGTATGGTCGGGCAGTCAAGTTTCTTCCCGATAGTGAGAGCGGTCGACACGAACTTGGTCGTCCTCTGCTTAATCTGAGCGAACTTGCTCTTTGATATTCTTCCGAACTCGAGAGGCATGGCTACAGAAATCACACAGTCCTGGGAACTTATGTTGTCTATGAACGCGTCCGGCTCCATAAGGTCGCCGACTATTATTTCGATGCTCCTGTTACGAAAATATTCCGCCGCGTCAGTTCGACGGGTGAGTATTGTGACCTCATGACCATGCGACGAAAGTCTGGAAACTATCCTTGAACCCAGAAATCCAGTACCACCAAGCACAAGTACTCTCAGAATGAGTCACCGATTGGCAGTCATAAATAAGAGATATTTAACTTGTTCATTGCAGTATTTTTAAAACGTCACAAAGAAGGTTTCTCATTTTGCGAGGAGGGATAAGACGCCTCATACGAAGGAACTATAAGCAGGGTACTCTCCCCTCTCGCCCGCTGGCAAGACTCTAGCAATCAAGAGGTAGTTTATGATGCATTTTGAAGAGTCGGATGAAGAAAAGATGTTCCGCGAGGCAGTGCGTGAGTTCGCTCAGAAATACGTCGCGCCTGCGTGGAAAGAGTATGATGAACACACTCACGAGGTTCCGCGAGACCTCATCAAGAAGATGGCAGACCAGATGTTGTGGGCACCCACTGTGTCAGAGGAGTATGGTGGAGCCAATCTCTCTTGGGTGATGTCATGCATCGCCGCAGAGGAGCTTGCGAAGGCAGACCTCTCCATTGCACTCCCAGTCATGTACCTTGTTGAGGCTTCATGGGCGTTTATCTTTGACAAGTATGGCACTCCCGAGGCGAAGGCTGAGATCCTCCCGCGTGTCACAAAGGGAGACCTGTTCTTTGGTATCGCAACCACTGAACCAACTGGTGGCTCTGACCTCGTCAACTCGACCAAGACCACGATCAAGCCAAAGGGTGACAAGTTTGTCATCAATGGTGAGAAGGTGTATATCTCCGGCGTGGCTGAGTCCGAGAAGTACGGTGGTGTATACTGGACACTGGCTAAGTCGGACCCGAAGGGCGACCACAAGGCATTCGATGGGTTCATTCTCCCGCTGAACATGGGTGATGGACTGCATCCTGGAATCACAACCACGCTGTTTGAGGACATGGGGCGGATGGGTGTGTCCTGTGGTGGATTCAACATCGAGAATGTGGAGATTCCGAAGCACTACATCATCGGCGAGCGTGGGAGAGGATTTTATTATGCCATGATGGGTTTCAGTGCAGCCCGCGTGTTAATCGCAGCCACTTGCCTTGGTGCCGCACAAGCATGTTTTGACATTGGTGTTGACTATGTTAAACAACGCAAGCAGTTCGGACGACCACTCGCGGCTTTTGAAGGCATAATGTTTGAAGGAGTCGATTCATGGATGGCAATTCAAGCTGACAGACATCTAACATATCATGCAGCCTGGATCATGGATGAAGTCTATAGTAGAAACAACAAAAACTACGACCATCTCGATATTGCCAGGTACACCGCTGCAGCCAAATACAAAGCACCACACGATGCTCTTGACATCATTACTCGTGCCATGACTTGGCACGGTGCCTTTGGATACTCCAAGGAATGTCCCCTCGAAGCTTCTTATAGGGGTGTTCGTTCATACACTGTTGGAGCTGAAGGGGGGTCTCATATACAGAAAATCGTCATGGGTCGAGAAATTTTCGGACCCGAATGTCTTCCATATCGTCAGGAAAAGCAGATGTAATCAAAATCAATGAAAAGGGAGCCTATGCTCCCTTCTTTCTATTTATATCTCACTCTTCATATTCGTATAGATTCTTGTTGCATTCTGGACATTGTTCAGGCGGTTTTTCTCCCTGATTAAATTTTAAATAGCATCCTCCAGACCTACATTCAACCCAATAGATATCATCAGAGTCAGGAGGTTCAAATTCAGCAAAGTGGTCATCAACAGGACCCATAAGTCTGAATCCTTCTTCCTTTAGCTTCGTAATAAATTTCAATCTGTCCTTGAGAGCCTTAATCACATCAGTGATGCTCTTACAATTATAGCCAGTAATCATTTGTTTGAAAAAGAATGCAAGGGCAATTTTCATGTATTATTCCTGTATTAGGACACATTTCATCCTCATTCATGTGGCTTCACTCTATGACACTGGTTGCAGCTTGTTGGTTGCTGTGTTCTTTTTAGCAACTCTAGATGATATCCACAAGTCCTACAACGACCCCAATAGAATCCCTTACGCTTTGGAGGGATAATCTCGAGATAATCCTCAGCATCTCCCTCTCGGACTCTGTAACCTTCATTCTTCAATTGATTGAAATATTCAATCTCTTTCTCAATTGCATGGATTATATCATCAATCGACTCACAATCTGCTTCAAGACTTAGGAATTTGAAACGATGGATACTCGGTATACAGTCAAGACATCCACAGTCGAATGAATCTAACCCAGTATTTCTACAACGTTCCTCATACACTCACCAACACCTCAAAAGAAAATGGAGTACTGTCGTATTTAGCCTCAACGGATTTTCAGATTCTGAGAGTTCTATCCCTTTTTCTTCATATTTTCAGAATTTTCAAGGGGATCTCCTGATGCATATCGACAGACTGCGTTTTCTATAGTATTTCTGTGAACAGTAGTGCCATAGTCATCAAATTTGGAGCAAATTATCTGCTGTACAAGCAGGAGAAACAAATGTAGAATCTTTGAGTGAGTTTAGCTGAGATAGATGTAAATTACATGTATGTAGAGATGTTTCAAACTCTTATTCGAAGAGGGGGTACAGCAAACCTTGTCTAGCGAAAAACTTCATGATGCTTTAAAAAATTGGATAATGGAAAAAGCTGAACTAAAGAAAGATGCAAGGAAAAACAAATACTACGATCGTGTCTTTTCAGGGGATATGGAGCCAGTTGACATCAGGGTCAGAATGAAGCATTTTGATTATCGACCAGATATTGTTCTAGTTCGGAAAGATAGAAAGTATCTTGTAGAGATTGCTTTAAGCGAGGATTGGCGTGCATTAGTCGGAGAGCTGTCACTTGCTAAAGCTTGTCGTGCTGCAAATGTACTTTTCATCGTTTCTGGATGGGATAAAGATGCGCTTGATGATATTTTGACTGTAATGGGGGAGGTTCTTGACTACGAAAAGTGGTATTATATCATCCTGGATGACAATGATGTAAATAATTTAGAAAAAGCAAAGAAAGTTGTAAGTAAATGGCTGACTGATTGGGAATGGATCTAAACTATGACCTAATGTCACGAAAGATATTCAGACCAGACTATCTGCCGTACAGGCAAGAGAAACAGATGTAGTTTCAAGTTTCAATCGAGAGAGGTGTTCCTCTTTATCCCCTCATTTTTATATTGATTACTAGATTGGGTGGAGTGTGTTTCGTTCTCTGGTGGGGATTGAGATGAAGGACCAAGATAGAAAACCGGACCCATTACTTCGAGCGATAGACATCACCATTATCATCTTGATTATCTCCTGCCTTGGCGTAGGAGTCATCGTGGGATATAATAAACCTTCAAGAGGGACAATAGAACTAATCGAGGGAACTGAGATTAGTGGGGTTCCTAGCCAGAATGTAACGAAATCATTCTCTGCAACCGACTCAGACTTGGTTTTCCTGAATGAACCGCCAAGTGTGAATAGTCACTGGTTTTATTCATCTGACTATTATGGGGATGAATGGGGTGTCCCCGTCGTTGAATCAAGGAAGGCGAGGTCGTCCCTCTCCTCAGAGGGACTGTTGCTAGAACTGAGTGGAGCCGAGGTTCGTTTTACAACTGGAGTGAGGATTCCCCTGAACGCATGTAGCACTTTGAATTATGCAACCTCTTTGGGAGTTCTCAATGGACAGGTGGAGATAAACTTCAGAGTGTGGTTCAGAAAGAGTCCTTATACAGTCATGGGTGACAACCTAACTAGGGAGAAGAGCATAAGTCTAACTCCAGCTAATGGGACTGCAAATCTCTCATTCAATATTCCTATTGAAAGTTTCAATGCCTCTGTGCCTCAGTTGTCTATAGAGTCTTGGGTCCGTATCACAATAGAATCTCAGTTTCCGACTCGATTATTAGTTGGCAATGTAAGTATAAGTGGTCAAGCAACATATGACCTTTGCAGGGTTTCAGTTGATGTCCAAGCGCTTGATGGGAGAAGCATATATGCACCTCCGTATATGACGGATCTTTGGCCCTACCCCCTCATCAACCTCACAAGACAGGACGCTCCTAGTACATCTTCATTGTTTTACATCCTGCGTTCAAATGATGTCCTCTATCTCGAGCCCGGAAATTACTCGGGATTTGCGTACTGGTCGCCGAGAATAGTAAGTGATTCTGACAACCCTTATTGGCAATCAAGGTTAGCCATCAATATCACGATTGCCACAAACGAAACAGCGATCTGGGAGATAAGGATGCAATGTACTAGATTGTTCATCACAATAGATCCTATGATTCCTGAAACGTTTGTTCAAATACAAACTGTGGACGACCACTTATACTATTCAATTGGTAGTTTTAATGCTTCAGTGAGTGATTTCATCTACCTACCAATATCAAATGGTTCAGATTCTTTCGATATTTTTATTAAAACGAATCCCAGCACTCAATACAACTATAGAGATTTGCCCGTAGTTTCCTATTTCCCAATGGAGAATCCACTCGAAATTGATTCCAACCATGAGTGGCATCTCGAAGTAAAGCTTCCAATCGATGTTTTCTTGGGAGTTGGCTTCATTGGCGAAGATATAACAATTATAAATCTAGGAGTTATTACGCTACTTCTTATGATTGGGCGAGTCCTGATTCACTTCAAGAAGATAGGTTTCATTTCGATACTAAAAGACCCACGCCTTATTCCGTTCGTGATTCTGTGCATTAGTCTGATCTTTCCTTGGGCCGAATACTCACACACCACATCAGAATGGTTGGGATCGGACTCTACAATCCTTTTCACCAAAATAAGTCCGCTTGCCCTACTTCTAATGTGGAGCAAAGATAGCATCATCATTTTGCAACCGGGAATATACTGGTTTGAATCTTACATCCAATATCATATAGGATGGATGATAAGTATTACATATGATGCATGCGCATTATTCCTAAGTTCTGTCTTCCTATTCTGGATTCCCGTTATCTACTGCTTTACTACGATTGGTAGAGGCGACAAGAGGAATGCAGACTATTTACTGTATTATCTACTTGCATTAGGAGCACCGACATTGCTAGCCTGCTTGCCATTCATACCAAATTCGAGGTTGATTTTTGAGGGATTGGGAATAGGAGCATACCTTGCAATGTCAACAATCCCAGTGTTCCTGTTGGTGAATTTGCTGTATCGATTTAGGACTCGTTTGATGGATACTCAATAAAGAACTTATATGGGCAGAGAGATATTCGGACCGGACTATCTTCCATATCGCCAAGAGAAACAGATGTAGTTTCTAGAAATGGAGAGAGAGGGGATTCCTCTCTTGCTCTTTACTTACGATTGACTTTTCTCATTTGAGCCTTTTTTGAAAAAAGAGAAATAGAAGCTAGAACAAGTAGGAATGATCAAAATGACGAGGGATATGTGGAAGGTAGCCAGGTGGATAGCAATCGTGTATTTGATACTTGGAGCTGTATTTACAGCCTTGTGGTGGTTTGGATTCATTGTACTTGGTGCTGGCAATCCGGTTTCGGAGTTCTTCTTTTATTTCTTCTTGCCAGTATGGGCTTTATTTACATCCTTTATTCCACCATTATGATATGATTGAAAACTTGGATTTCCCCTTCATGTTATCAACACTTGCAAGCGGCAACTACAGGTGCATAAATGCTAATATTGTCATGGCACGCGAGATATTCGGACCCGACTATCTACCGTACAGGCAAGAAAAACAGATGTAGATTCAAACTTTCAAACGAGAGAGGAGCTTCCTTTCGAAGAAAAGTGGAGTCTGGACTGTCTACTAGAAGGTGGTAATGGCACGGGAGTTACTGGGAGCAGAAAACCTCCCCTACCGCCAAGAGAAACAGATGTAGATTCAAGCTTCAAATCGAGAGAGGGTTCTCCTCTCTCCTCACTATTTCTATCTCTGAAAGAACTTCCGTGTGATCCTCTTTTCCTCTGAGAATTTCATTTCAGCCTCATCAAGGACAGAACGATAGCCTTCCTGTTCTTCACCTCTCATTTTGGCGGCTTTCATTTGATCCAGTTTGTCTTCCCAGAATTCCACAATCTCAGGATGATTTTCAAAATAGTCTTCCAATCTATCATGTATCTGCCTAAGAAAGCCCTGGGGGTCATACGCAATTCTCGACAAGATAGTTGTGTACCAAAGAAATGGATAAGTTTCAATAGACTGCAAAACCATATTCAGTGGTTCGACACTCATGTCGATCTTGATTCCTCTTCGGTACTCCTCTATGAATTGATGTGTTTCAATGCTCTCTGAAATCACCCCGAGATCAACGTCAGAATCAGGTCTAATATCACCAGTCACTAGACTTCCAGCAATTTCAATACCAACTATTGATGGGTCTTTCTTGAGTTCCTCGACAACTTCTTCTGCAATTTTTTCCTGTAGGGTTTCCATCATCTACACAACTTTGGCTCATTCAACTCATTCAACAGTATCGTTGAATAGGACTATCCTGTAACGTGCCTTGTTCTCCTTTACCTTCCGAATCGCCTCGTTTACCTTCGTCATAGGCATCAACTCCACTTTAGGCATGATGTTGTACTCCTGTGCGAACGAGAACATCTCCCGCATTGTGGTCCGATTGCCGAGGAAAGAACCAGTGATCGACAGTTGACGTGCCACGAGTTCAGTCGAATTGAACTCCACGTCTGGAAAGCCGATAAGGACCAGCCTGCCCTTTTTCTTCAAGATATTCAATAGTGCCTCCCAGTTGATTTTGTTTGAGGCGGTGCACAGAAGCAGGTCAAAACTAAGCATAGCCTCTCGCAAGCTTGTCTGGTCGTCCGAAGAGAGGAAGTGGTCTGCACCAAAGGAAAGCGCCTCCTGTTTCTTCTCCGGAGAGGAGGAAATGGCTGTGACATCGTAGTCGAGAGCCCGTGCGAACTGTAATGCAAGGTGACCCAGACCTCCCACACCGATGATACCAATTTTCCGCGCGGGTTGCGTTGCGTACGAACGAAGCGGCGAGTAGACCGTGACCCCGGCACACGTTAACACAGCGGCCACCTCAGAAGGCATGTCGTCAGGCAGCTGATAGACAAAGCGGCTATCCGCGATGACGGAGGACGAGAAGCCACCATAGGGGACCCAGGTTCCTGATGGAACAATGTCCAAGCAAAGCTGGTCTTCTCCCTGCAAACACCACTCACATTGCATACAAGACCGACCCTGCCAGCCGATGGCAACTCGATCCCCTTCCTTCAAACCGGATGCCGCATGGCCCACTTCCGACACATGTCCAACGATTTCATGACCTGGGACGAAGGGAAAGGTGGTTATATCGTAGTAATTGTCGATGGCATGGATGTCGCTATGGCACACACCGCAGTGCGTGACAGAAACCCTGACATCATGCTCCCCCAGTTTGGGTGGCTCGTAGGTGATTGGCTCGAGCGGTTGCCCTACCGCCTTCGCTGCGTATCCCAAGACTTTTGAAGAAGACATTCGCAGAACCTCTCCTGTTCAGTAGCGCGCATCCAATGGAACAGCTGAGCATGCTGTCGGACGTTGATTGAACAGAGAATATTAGTATTCCGTTAAACAGAGAAGATTGTCATGGCACGAGAGATCTTCGGACCCGACCTTCTGCCGTACAGACAAGAGAAACAGATGCAGGTTCAAGTTTCAAACCGAGAGAGGTTCTTCCTCTCTCAATCCCTTTTCTTTATCGACTCAATATTTTGTTCGAACAATTGATAAGATAATATATTATCGGTGGAAACCGCGATACCTGCAATAGCTTTGAATTGGGAGGAGAAAGGTTGAGAGAGAAGCAATTCAGAGTAGTCTTCCTATCTATCGCTTTGTGTGCATTACTCACAATACCTCAGATGGCGACAACAGGTAGGCAACAATCAACGAATGTCTTCAACTTGGGTCAAGACTCAGGCATACCGTATGAGGGAGCTGAAGTGGTTATTCAAGAGGGGAACTCCCGGACAAAATACAAATTCGTGGCAAGCTCATCATTCCAAGGAATTCCTGATTTCCGCATGGGAGCCTGTTTCTATAGTGTCTACACATGGCGCGATCTCCCATATCTGAACACGTGGATGCCAAACATCATTGAATTAGGCATATGGCGCTTCGATACATGTGTGGACGAGAATGAACCACCAATTTATTGGGAATACAACAATGAACAAGAATTTCCTGAGGAATACGACCAATTTATCGATGGGTTGAATGAAAATGGATTGACCGTTAATTACATGCTGCACTTCTGGGACAAGACTGGCCATGCACTTGGGGAGGAACTGTCGACACCACGCTTCCAGTCTGAGGAGCAAATCCAAGATTTCTTGAACTACACACGCTTTGTGGTCAGTCACTTTGAAGGCCGTGTTCAATACTACACGATATGGAGTGAGCCAGATGCTTGTCCTGGAATCAAGTGCATTGAGGTGGAGGACTACATCAATCTCGTAAATCGAACTGTGCCAGTCATTCACGAGGAGGACCCTAAGGCAAAGGTGTCCATAGGCCCTAATGTTCTCTTCTTTGCGCAGGACTACCTCTCAGCTATCATTGAATCTGACATCATGACCATGGTAGACGTGATTCAATGGCATGGCATCTATAACGTGTTGCCTAACGATCAGTTTTATGGTGATTATTACTACCAATACCCTGCGATTGTTGAAGGAATCAGACAAACAGCTGCTGCCCATGGTTTCGACGGAGAGTGTTGGGCCACCGAAATTGGTTATAGTGCAGAGGAAAATGCTCCTGATCAGCCCTGGGGAGTAGTGGAAACCAGCAAACAAGCAGCCAAATATTCTTCACGCTCACTTGTCAAGCACCTAGGAATGGACATGGGCGTGGCTATGGGGAACTTACGATATGACAACCTTGAGATAGACCCTTGGTCGCAGCGTGCACTAGGCAACCTTTACAAAGTTTTGGCAGGGACTAACCCAGTCAGTCTTGCTGTTGAATTTGAGGATGAACCCACAAACGCCGTAACTAACTCATTTGCGTTGCCTGATGGCGACACGTTATTCGCACTATGGACTGATAGCGAAACAATTGAAAATGACCTAGGTGTAAGGACAACCCTTACATTTCCTGACCTGCCTGCTCAAAAAGTAACAGCGATTGATGTACTCAATGGCTTCGAGCAGGACCTCATCATCGGAGAAGTAAATGGGGATCTAGTCATCCGCAACATCTTCGTTATGGACTATCCAATCATCTTACTTTTCGATAGCGATGCTCCTTTTACTCTTGAACCAGATCTGAGTCCGTTTATGGTGGTGGGATTTGGTTCAGTGGGTGTTGTTACGATCTTGATTGTCATTCTTTTCATTAAAAAGAAAGAATGAATCATACTCGCACTAGTTCAGATTCAATGATGGATCGTAACTGCTAGATTAGCTGTACCGAGAAGATCGTCATGGCGCGTGAGATATTCGAATCTGAGTATCTGCCGTACAAGCAAGAAAAACAGATGTAGTTTCGAATTCAGTAGAGAGAGGTTCTTCCTCTCTCTACGTTTCTTTTCAATACAATGGACAACGTGCAAATCTTATTAGAATCCACTTTGCATTCAAATCGGTTTAATACTGGAGGAAGTCTAATTGAAGAGTAGGACTGCTACGATTCGCAACATCGTAGTAGTTGTCGCTGCGATCACTCTCATTTCAAGTTCCATTCCTTTTGATAGTTATTCAAATCCAACTGCGAGAAACGATATGATGAACAGTTCAGAGAAACCAATCAATGTCTACCTTGCGAATGTTCTACATGGACCCATCATCATAACCTCAAACAATGACTTCTCTGCACAGGGATTCCTAGGAAGTGGCTCTGAATCGAGTCCATATCTCATTGAGAACTACAGCATCAACACGACAGGCACCTGTATTTCTATATCGAACACTGATGCGCATTTCATAGTCCGGAAATGTCTACTCACGGGAGGGGATGATGGAGATGGGATACTCATGGACAATGTGATGAATGGGGAGATAAGTAACAACAGCATATCTCAAAAGGACAGACCCCTACATCTTCTCCTTTCGTCTAATAATATGATAGTTAATAACACGATCTCAGAAAACCGCTTACAAGTGACCCTCCACTCCTCTACGAATAACGAGGTCCTTGAGAACAATATTTCTGACAACTCAGGAGGTCTCTACCTCTTATCGTCTCCAAACAACCTTGTCGCTAATAACAGCATCCTAGCAGGTTTTGGGACTGGTATAATTCTTGAAAACTCCCCTGAATCAACACTTACAAAAAACATCATCTCAAACAACCAAGGAGGAATTTACCTTCATAGCTCATCAAGAAGCATCATTACAAATAATACATTATCAGAAAATATCGGATATGGAATCATTCTTGATGACTCATCGGAAGTCAGACTTTCATCAAACATCTTACTAAACAATGGATTTGGTATTCTGGGAAATAGCGTTGAGGAATGGAAGCACGATATTTCTACTGACAATCTTGTGAATGGAAAGCCCATTGGTTACTTCTGGGATTTGCATGGGGAACGCATAGACGAGAATCCATATTATCTGATGATCTTCGCAAACTGTACTAACATCACAGTAGAGAATATCGTCTTCGATAGAAGTAGCATTACCTTAGGATTTTCATCAAACTGCACACTGAATAATAACACCTCCTTAGAGAGTCAAGGATTTGGAATCTCCTTTTACTACTCCGTGGACAATAAAGTGACCAACAATAGATGCAATAGTCTTTCTTTGAGGTATTCATCAAACAACGACTTGTTTTACAACACAATCTCCGGGACTAGTTATGTTGGCGTAAATCTCAGAGTATCCTCGTACAACAGAATTGAAGGAAACACTATTTCGGGATTTGAAGATGGTCTGTGGCTCTATGAGGAATCTACCCATAACCATGTGGTGAACAACACAATATCTGAATCCCTTATGTATGGAGCAAATCTCCTTTACTGGTCCAATAATAATACGTTCTCAGACAACCATATCGACGGCGTGCATCTTCACGAAGCACATAGCAATGATTTCGTGAACAACACCTTTTCAGGTGGAGATATCGCGGGAGTAGACATGTTCGGTTCTTCAAATATCAAGATATTGAACAACAATATTTCTGGGAATAGTATCGGTATGTCACTCAAGTGGTGTCTTTCTAAATTCCGGAACACACGACAACCTACTGTGTCTCAATGTCTTTGGGAACAATGGAGATGCCGATGCACGAGATAACGGTAATGGAAATCAGTGGAACAGCACAGGAATTGGCAACTATTGGTCAGACTATCCCGGAACTGGAGCCTACTACATTCCGGGAGATGCTGGCGCCATCGATTACCATCCCCACGGATACACTGACACAGAACCACCTATAATCAGCAATCCAGCAGATATTGAGTACATTGAGGGGACCTTGGGTAATAGCATCACATGGAGTCTAACTGAAGATCATCCCTCTCACTATGTGATATATCGGAATGGTATTCTGGTTGATTCAGGAGATTGGGATAGTGATTTGATTAACACAAGCATCGATGGCCTGAATCCAGGAGCCTACTACTTCACAATTGTAGTCTTTGATATCTACAACAATTGGAGCAGTGATGAGGTCATTGTCACTGTGTTAGCAGCGGAACCTACTTCAATTCCAACAGTAACTACGACATCAACCATTCCCTCTGAGAATGATATTCCTCATCCTATTCTGGTTGTGATATTAATCGCAGAAATTGGAGTCGTAATGATACTGCTGGTCTTACTCTCTAAACAACAACGTGGACTGTGAAAAAGAGAATAGATTGTCATGGCTCGTGAGATCTTCGGACCTGACTATCTGCTGTACAGGCAAGAGAAGCAGATGTAGTTTCAAACTTCAATCGAGAGAGGTTCGCCCCTCTCTCCTCCACTCATTTTTCATTCATTGATCCGCATAGGGTGTCCATCATTCGACCTGAGTCAAAGCTAGCTTAGAATAGAACAACCAATCGAATCGTACCCCATACTAAATGCCACCATATGTAGTAGATAATCCGAAACCAGTACATTGAGAGAAAGTCATACTTCTTGAGGATGGACAGCTGGACGTAGCTAAAAAGAAACAGACGTATACCCTCGATCGCTGAAATCCATATTGGATGTCCAGTACCACTGAAATCAAGCTGATATAGAGGCTCCAAGAGAGAGATGATGACAATGATAACGAGAAAGATTCGGTCGAAGTCCCTACCTTTGAATACTGAGGTGAGAAGGGCCAGTAAGAGAGTAAGAGGGAGGAGATGAAAGAGAATCTCCACAACAAAGCCCATTGTTGGATAGAAGAGAAGGGATTTCGGTAGGAGAACATTGGTGTCCTCAGGATAGGGAAAAACTAGATCTACCAAGATTGCACCAAGTGCGAATGGAACTGTCGGGAGTGAGATGAGGAGCAGGCTTTTCAGATTCTCTCGTTTGTAGATATCAACCCATTCCTGTGAGAGTAGAATGGACACCAACCCTAGTCCAAGGACGATGATGATTGAGATCATGAACACAGGATTGATACTCCCGAAAAAGATTTCGAATCTAGGAGTTCCAATCAAATAGAGTGCTACCGTGAAGAAAAGTATAATGAGTGAAATCGTGACAAAGACACCTATCTGCAATTTTTCGGTTGACAATAGTTCCTTCAGTGATGATAGTCTATGCATCCGCTCATCTATGGGATCCATTTTCATGCATGATGAACAGCTTCACTCCCGCAAAAGTATTGTGCCGTGGTTCCATAAAGATGAGGTGCGTAATGGTCATGGCACGCGAGATCTTCGGTCCAGACTATCTGCTGTACAGGCAAGAGAAACAGATGTAGTCTCATTTTGTATTTCGAGGGAGATTCATGCTCCCTCATTCTTCATTTTGGATTGTAGGTGTATAGTAGTAGCGAACTCTCACTGGTCCGCTGAGTCAGGTTCAAGAAACTCGTCGATATCGATGTGCTCGAGGGGCCTTCTATTACGGAACCTAGAAGCTAATCTATACCCTATTGGCACAATGATTTCATCGTAGCCACCTCTTCTCTTACTGAACCACGAAGCTATGCTATAACTTGTTGGCACAATGATAGAATCCTTGACACCTCTAGCCGAAACCTTCCGCCATCCTGTACCTAGCAATGTGATTCCTCCGAATCCGATCAGGAGGAGAACTAAATAAACAGACTCCTTGGATAGAGTAGTTATATTGTTCTCCACGGTGTTGGAATCTGAGTCAACGAGGTAGATGTCATGTTCAGTGTTGTTCAGGCAGGTGTTGTGTGTCACGGTGTTGTTATCTGAGCGATAGAGGTAGATGCCAATCCTGTTGTAGTTACAGATGTTGTTGGACACAGTGTTTCGATGTGAGTCAGCGAGGTAG
>LRSL01000114.1 GCA_001563335.1 Candidatus Thorarchaeota archaeon SMTZ1-45
GGCTTAGGAGACCCAAGTATGGTAAGCTGGGGCACTATGCTCTATCAAGCCTTTGGAGCTGGTGCGATGTCAAGCAATCTATGGTGGTTGGTCTTCCCACCGGGAATTGCAGTCGTAGTTCTATTGATGGGTGTTTCAATGGTTGGTTATGCTATGGATGAGATAGCTAATCCAAGACTAAGGAGGAGGTAGATGTAACTTGACTGAATCAGAACCTGAGATTGTCTTGGAAATACAGGATCTTGGTATCTCATACATAACAAAACAAGGGAAGGTTAAAGCAGCTGAAAATGTAAGCTTCAAAATACACTGTGGCGAGTTTGTAGGATTGAGTGGTGAATCGGGATGCGGTAAGACAACGACCGCGTTGGCATTGATGCACCTGCTTCCAAAGGAAGGTATCATTGAGAGTGGAAAGATATTCTTCAAGGGGCGGAATATTCTAGAATTTACGAAAAGTGAGATACTCGAGTATCTGTGGCGAGATATTTCCATGATATTCCAAGGTGCTATGAATGCCCTGAATCCGGTGCATAAGGTAATTGACCAAATGACGACTGCGATTAGAATTCATGAAAATGTTTCTGAAGAAGAAGCAAGGGAGCGATCTCTAGAACTCATTGAATCTGTTGGTATTGATATTTCTCGCGCTGATGGGTATCCGCATGAAATGAGCGGAGGTATGAAGCAACGACTAATGATTGCACTGGCATTAGTATGCCATCCATCATTGGTAATTGCTGACGAGCCAACAACAGCTTTGGATGTTATGGTGCAGGCTCAAATACTTGACCTGATGAATCACCTCAGAGATAGGACAAACCTATCTCTCCTTCTTATCACACATGACTTGTCTGTAATTGCAGAAACATGTGACTATGCCATAATCATGTACGCTGGTCGTATTGCAGAGATGGGGTCGATAAAGACGATTTTCTCAAATCCCGAACATCCATACACTATGAAATTAATCTCATCCTTCCCTAGCATTTTATCTGAGAAAGGAATCGATTTTATTCCTGGCAACCCTCCTGATCTAATTAATCCACCAAGTGGATGCAGATATCATGAGCGTTGTGACTATGTCATTGACAAGTGTCGACAAGAAGTACCTCCTCTTGTTGATGAGGAAGGTCATATGGTAGCTTGCTGGAGGAGGCATGATATCTAGTGTCTGATGTCATATTGGAAACTAAGAACATCAAGAAGTACTTCATGATAAGAAGCGGTCTCTTCTCTTCCATATTCACTAGAAGGGAGCCTACTTACATAAGAGCTGTGGATGGGATCGACTTGACAATAGATCGTGGTGAGGTATTTGCATTGGCTGGAGAGAGTGGATGTGGAAAAACTACAACAGCCAGATTAATCGTTCAGCTTGAACAGCTTACTGACGGACAAATCTGGTTTGACGGTGTTGAGATATCCAAACTAAAGGCTTCTGAATTTAAGCCATACAGACGAAGAATTCAGATGATATTTCAAGATCCTTATGGTTCTCTAAGTAATAATATGACTGTCGCAGAAATAATCGCTGAACCTTTGAAGCTTCATAAGATTTGTAGTAGTGTGGAAGAAGAGGAAGAGTTGGTTGTCACAACTCTCGAAGATGTTGGTTTACGTCCAGCTTCTGATTTCGTAGATAGGTTGCCTCATGAATTATCAGGTGGACAAAGACAGAGAGTTGCAGTAGCAGCTGCACTTGTCCTTGGACCAGACCTTTTGATAGCAGATGAACCTGTTTCGATGCTTGATGTTTCAATGAGAGGTCAGATTCTTAAACTATTACTTGAATTGAGGGAGAAGAAAGGAATTACCATAGTGATTATCACACATAATCTTGCTGTGGCAAAACAAATCTCTAATCGCATCGCAGTTGCATATCTGGGCGAGATTGTAGAAACTGGTGAAACTAAACAGGTGATTGATGATCCACAACATCCCTATACAAAGGCACTCCTATCAGTAGTGCCCGTTCCTGAAATCGATGTAGACCGGAAACGTATACTACTCACTGGTGAAACTCCGAATCCGGTAAATATACCTCCTGGGTGCAGATTTCACACACGTTGTCCATTTGCAAAAGTTAAATGTAGTATTGAAGAGCCATGTCTCACTACTCTTCCAGATGGTCGGCAAGTTCGTTGCCATGATTTAAACGGAGAGCAAGTGGCTAATTAAGAGCCCAACTTTTTCTGTTCACAATTGAACATATATGTTGGCCACTCTTTTCTAGATGTTCACTTTTTATATGCCTATAACAGAGCTGGATGTGAATCGAAGATGAGTAAAGAGATTGAGGTACTGAAGCAAGCTGTCATAGATGGTGATGCAGATGCAGTAATAGATTCAGCCAAGAAAGCGCTAGATGCGGGGATAAATCCTATTGAAATTTTAGAGAACGGAATTTCTCGTGGTGCCCAGGTTGTGGGTGATCAATTTGAAAAATTGGAGATATTCTTGACAGAACTCATGCTCTCAGGAGAGGCTATGATGGCTGGATTAAATGTGGTTCTTCCTCATCTCAAGACTGAGGATGTTCCCCAGAAGGGGAAGGTTGTTGTTGGTACAGTACGGGGCGACGTGCATGAGATTGGTAAGAATATTCTCAAGTCACTCCTCGTTGCAAATGGTTTCGAAGTTAGTGACTTAGGGGTTGATGTTCCCACATCGAAATTTGTTGAGGCGGCTGAAAAAATTCATGCTGATATTATTGCACTATCTGCTCTCATGACCTCCACTCTTGGTGGACAAAAGGACGTGATTGACTACCTTGAGCAAACCGGTAACCGCAATAAATACATCATAATGGTTGGTGGTGGTCCCACAAATCAAGGCTGGGCTGATGAGATAGGGGCTGATGGCTTCGCTGAAACTGCTCCTGAAGCTGCTAGACTAGCAATAGAACTCATTGAGAAACGGAGGAATTAAAGTATGATACCAATCATTGAGATTACAAATCGAGCTCTAAATGGGAAACCTATCTTAGAGAAAGACTATGATATGCGTGTATTCTCTCCTAGAGTGCGAGAGCTAGTCAAAGAGTATGGTATACATTATGATCCAGCTGCTCTAGTTCCATCTGATGACGGATTGGCTGATTCAATCTTTAAAGCTGCAATTGACCTTATCTGCGATGTAGGAGTCTATTGCAAAGATACTGAACGGATAATTGCGTTTGAAGAGAAAGAAGTACGTAATGAACTCAAGACATCATTTAACCATGCTATGTTAGGAGAAGGAATGGAACAGCGAACATTGCTACCACGTAAGCCTGAGTCAAAGGAACGTCCGTGGATTTTTTCAGGTGCAGGTGGTGTAACTGTTTCTAATGAGAATATCTTCTTGCGACTGGTTGAGAGCTATGCTCGTAAAATTCCAATAGCCAATGCAATTACAACACCCTGCTTATTGTCTGTGGATGGAATCAATATCCGTGCCAAGTCTCCTTTAGAAATTGAGGGATCTATCAGAACAGTAGTCTTGGGAAGAGAGGCATTGAGACGAGCTGGACGTCCTGGACTTCCAATCATGAATGCGATTGGAACAGCAGAGTCAGCTATCGCACTTGCCTCAGGTCTTCATCCTGATTTTGGCTTAAGAAAGACTGATGGCTACATGATTGCTGAACTTGCTGAGTTGAAGACAGATTTTGACTTGCTCAACAGAGCAGCGCTTCTTCAATCATTGAATGTACCAATTGCTGGTATCTATGGACCAATCTATGGCGGATTTGCAGGTGGAGCCGAAGGTACAGCAATTACTAGTACTGCTTTTCATATCCAAGGAATCCTAACCTACGGTGCTTCTTGGACACTATGTTTCCCAATTCACATTAAATATACTTCAAGTTCGTCATTAGAACTCATTTGGGTGGCAAGTGCTTATTCTCAAGCTGTATCTAGAAATACAAACGTACCTGCTCTTTACTATAACTACACTGCGGCTGGTCCTTGCACTGAAATGGTCCTTCAAGAATTTGCAGCTGAGTTTATTGCCGCTGTATCATCAGGCGCCTCCATAGAAACTGGAGGTGTTGCGAAGGGCAAGTATTTTGATTATCTAACACCAATCGAACCAATGTTCGCATCGGAGGTCGCATATGCATCAGCAGGACTGAAAAGAACTGATGCAAATGAAATTGTGAAGAAGATAATACCAAAGTTTGAGGATAGAATCCCTGATCCACCAAAGGGAAAACGTTTCCAAGAGTGCTGTGACCTCAAGACTGGTGAGCCTTCGAAGGAATGTTATGATATATACAACAAGGTCAAGAAAGAGGTTATTGATTTGGGTATTGAATTTCAATATTGATAATCAACAAACTCACACCCATAACCTATGCCCAAAATGCAGAACTGCAGTGGACTCTCCATCCTCCCGAGATATCTCTTCGACGCCATCAAGTGCTACCAAGTTCAGTATAAGCTTGATTGCAAAATCTTTGAATGACGGCGTTCTAGCGCCAATTTGGACCCTAACTAAGTCGCCATCCAACTTCACATCGCATCTTTCTAATAGTCCGGTCGAGGAGATATTAAGAGCTGCTTTCTGTACATGATCAAACACTGACACTTCTTTGTCCGGTGGGGATGGAATATACTGCGGTCCAACATTTCGAATGCTTATGAGTGTCTTTTCGCTGATTGGGTCGTTGATTGTGTGAGTTATCAACCAATCGAGAAGAGGAGCTGGAAGCGTGGCATTTCCTGCCCTACCTGATTTCATAAGAAGTTCCTCTCTCCGTTCCTTCCATGCACCAAAGATTCGTTGATTCCGATTCTCTTTCTTTATACTAAACTCTTTGTCATCTAGCCAATGAATACTAATTTTATTTGCTGCTATTATCTCTACATCAACTGTGTATCCAGCTTCGTCCCAACTGGAAAGTAGAAAAAGAATGATTACTTCTGGAATAGTTCGTAGCATTTTCACTGTTGCGAGAATTGTCTTTCGTTCGGGGAAAAACTCTGCAGATCTCAATATTCCCATCTTTTCGAGTAATTTGATATGTTCTGCAAACGCATGGTATGTGTTCTTCCAAGTATCATTCTCAATTACGCCAAGTCCACGTAGAAGTTTTGTTTGTTGAACTCCTACTTTTGAAATGTTCTCAATGAACTCATTTGATGATTGGTTTGCATGTCCCAAATTCATGAAAGCCTCGAGAAACTCCGAGTTCATTAATCCCATCTCTGCAGTTGTCACAAGAGAAGAGAGCAATTTTGATGATACTGATGCTTCGCACGTTTCACAATCCGGATGATCTTTTCTCTTCGAGAAGTATCGCACTGCCTCCTCTAGAGTGTCATTTATACGACCTGATTCTCCACTAATCTCATTCAGCATTTCCCTAGTTGAAACAGAAATTGTAGTGTGTAAATGAACACGTGAATTCTTTCTCCTAATTTCTTTGAGACTATCCGCCTTTGAGCTCCAACTTCCTTTCATGAACACACTTCCCTAGTTATGTTCAAGGAGTATCTACTATATTTACATTATGAACAAAGAACTTGTTGCTCGTAAATAAGGTGTACATAATTCCAAGAGAATGTATTTCATTGAATCAATCTTTTTTCTCATCTTGAGATCTGAGGTATCATAGTATCTTCTGAATAATCCCTACCAATCCAATTAGGAACCTTTTTCCAATAGAACTCTATAGGAAAGTAAGGTGCCAAATTAATGGAATGGAAAAATGGAGCTAAATGTGCTGTCTGTCTTACTTTTGACTTTGATGCAGACACTTCGTGGAGAAACATACTTCGTCGCTGCAATATTGAGCGGGATAACCCAGTTGTTATCTCCATCGGTGAATATGGTCCACGGGCTGCTCTACCTCGCATTTTAAGGCTTCTCAAGAGTCACGATATCAAGGCAGGATTTTTTGTTCCAGGTGAAGTAGCTGATCGTTTCGCAAATGCAGTAAAGGACATTCATAATGCTGGTCATGAGGTTGGGCACCATGGATATCATCACAAGAATCCCGCACGCCTCACACCCTCTGAAGAGATAGAAGAACTCGAGCGAGGGTCAACCGCGTTAGAGAACATCACAGGGTACAAACCTGTTGGATATCGCGCACCTGCAGCGGATTTGAGCCCACATACTTACTCACTTTTGGCTAATCACGGACTGATTTATGATAGCACTATGATGAATGATGATATACCATACATTGTTGAAATCGAGGGCAGAAAGATTGTTGAGCTACCAATAAGATGGATGCTTGATGACTGGGTCTATTTTGGTTTCAATATGTTTCCAGCTCTTGCCTATCAAAGTGGCATAAGTAGTCAGGAAAAAGTCTTTGAGATCTGGTCAGCTGAGTTCGAGGCTATCTATGATGAGGGACTGTATTTTATGTTGACAATGCATCCGCAAATAATGGGTGTTCCATCTCGAAGTAAGATGCTTGATAGGTTAATACATCTTATGAAGTCGAAAGGTGATGTGTGGTTTGCCACGCCTAGAGAAATTGCTGAGTTTTGGCTTGAACATGGAGGAGATTAATCATGAAATGACTAGAAGGTAGGGTTGCTATCATCACTGGAGTTGCATCAGGTATTGGACGCGCAACAGCCAACCTATTCGCAAAAGAAGGAGCCCGAATTGTGGGTGTTGATATTGATGAGGAAGGGGGCAAGTCCATCACAGAGAAGGTTCAAGCATTTGGAGGTAGTATGACATTTGTGAAAGCAGATGTATCAAATGAAAATGAAATTAGTACATTCTTTGATATTGCTCAAGAAATGGGCGGAGTAGACGTTTTATTCAATAATGCTGGTGTTGAGGTAGCCAAGAGTCTCTTGGATACATCAGAAGAGGACTGGAACAAGAACATAGATGTAAACTTGAAGTCTGTCTTCTTCACTTGCAAATATGCCATCCAACAGATGAAAGAAAAAGGAAAAGGTGTGATCATTAATAATTCGTCAGTTGCAGGTCTGGTCGGATCATTCTCTCCTGCCTACTCTGCAGCTAAGGGCGGAATCATTGCCTTAACAAAGGCACTGGCCACAGATTTTGGACAGTATAACATCCGTGTGAATTGTATCTGTCCAGGAGCTATTGAAACTCCTATGTTGGAACGTGTCATAAAGTTTCAAGGTGAACCATCTGAGGTCCGTGAGAGAAGATTGAAGAACTATCCACTTGCTCGTTTTGGCTATCCTGATGAAGTTGCCCAGACTGCATTATTCCTGGCATCAGATGACTCGTCCTTTGGGAATGGAGCTACCATTCCTGTCGATGGCGGTTTCACTGCTAAATGATCCAAATTAAAAAAAACAGACTCTTATCCAAAAATAGCAAAACACCTGCATCTTGGGCGTTAAATGGCTCACTCAATATTTAATACCATTCCTACGCAATTATTGGTTTAAGGCGAATGCAGATATCATGACAAGACTTATGCAAAAGGTCATACGATATATCCATAGAGTTCGATTCTGGAAGATAGGATACTCGCCCACATCTAGTTGTTTTCTGTATCAAATTTTATTGAGTGATCCCAGTAATTTTGTATTCGGTTCACAGTTACAAGGGAGGTGAGATTGTGGGCAGACATAACAACTCCAGAGGACCTCGAAATAGGAATCGGAACTCTCACCGAAGACACATTCCTGTGATAGAAGATAAATTGGATATAGGCTGGTCAGGCGCTTAGATCCAAACCCTATTCCGAATCCTAGTGTTTCTCCATTTCATAAGAATGAGGACGCACTAGTAAGAAGACACAACGGTATAGACTAGTACGGTAGTGATTTCCAGAAATCGTCAAATCTCTGCGCGGTGCCAAGAATCCCTGAGCTATAGCTAGGCTGACGAACGCCAAACACGCAACAACTATGCTTGCTAATTTATAACTACCTGAAGAGCTTCGTATCAGCTACTCTTGTTATTTAGTGAATTCTAGAACATCGAAGGACTTATTAGGAACTAGTTAAAGAGTTTAGGTTAATTATGTTAAGGTATTCGCGTTAACTCAGAAGGCTGGAGAAATGTTTAGCTACCTTCGATATCCTACCAGGCAACAGGGGCTTATCTGGCTCAGGCGTCGCCAGAAGGAGAGACCTTCAGAGATTGCCAAGGATCTGAGGGTATCACGACCATTTGTCACCATGGCCCAAAAGACAGCAGAGGAGCGAATCCTCAAACTCCTTCAACATACAGCATCAGTCAATCGAGTGAAGATTGAGCGACTAAGCACACGATACGGCATTGCCAAAGGGTATTGCCATGCTTACGATACAGACACATACATCTTCTATTCTCCAAAGATTGGTCTTCAAATCTGGTATGAGCACAAGCGCGATTGTGGCACATGCGAGATGCAGGACCAATGTCTAAAGACTCTTCGAACACTGGCAGAGGAGTGGGAGATCCCTCTTCCAGATGACAGGCCTCCAACAGAACTCGGCGGTTACCTAGTTGATATAATTAGGAGGCGATTGAAGTGGAATCAACAATAAAAAACAGTCAGAGAATATGTCCTGTTCCTCCAGGTTCCAAGATGGGACTGAACTGGCGATTGAGACCTAGAACTATCATGGCTGTGGGTCTTACGTTCATGTTGACAACAACCGGTCTGGCGTTTTACTTGATCCAACCAACTCCCATTGGGGGAATAATAACAGACCCAGTGCTTAAAGTATACAACCCACAAGCTGCCATAGTGATCGATGGGGATGCCAACTTCTCTGACATAGCTCTGCTAGAGGGATGGCCTGGTGATGGTTCTCCTGAGAACCCGTTCATTATTGACGGGTTGAACACTGCCCCAGGCGGTGGATGGATTGAAAGTATATACATCAGAAACACTCGAGTAAACTTCATCATATGCAACTGCAATTACATTGGAGCTCCTGAGGATACGTTCGGGTTCTCATGGGAACCTGGAATCTACCTAAATAATGTCACCAACGGTGAGCTAGTCAACAACACCTGCAAAAAGAACCCCATCGGCATCCTCCTCGACTCCTCGAATTCCAACACCGTGGTGAACAACACGTGCATCGACAACTTCCATGGCATCTACCTCAATGAATCAGTTTCCAACACCGTGGTCAACAACACGTGCACTGACAATTCCGAATGGGGAATGAGCGTCGCTGGGTTTGGCATCTGCCTAGAATACTCAGACTCCAACACCGTGGCGAACAACATCTGCAACAACAACAATGCAATTGGCATCTGCCTTGATGGATCGAGTTACAACACCGTGGAGAACAACACCTGCAACAGCAACGACATTGGCATCTCCCTCAATAGAAAACTGCTAGTTATTCCAAGCAATAAATTCGAGTATTGGACCTATTCACTTTCCAACACTGTTGTGAACAACACCTGCAACAACAACAGGGTTGGCATCTACCTCCTAGATCCACATTCGAACACCGTTGTCAACAACATCTTCTTGGGCAACACTGAACATGATTTACTCGAGGATTTCACACCCAGGAAGTTTGATACTAAAGTTCTCCAGTCTATTGGGTTCTTCGGCTTAATGGGGTTCGCAGGAATCATAATGCTGGGTGCAGCATGGAGAATGTTGTCAGGAATAAGAAAATACGACTAAAAAGGGAATGGTTGAAGTGGAATCAGAAGTAGAAAGCAAGTCAAGAATATGCCCTGTTCCTCCAGGCTCCAAGATGGGTCTGAACTGGCGATTGAGACCTAGAACTATCATGGTTGTGAGTCTGACATTCATGTTGACAACTGGTCTAGTGTATGTTTGGTTACCAAGACCACAGCCGATTATAATAATTGACCTACCAGAGGATGATCCAATCATCGAATATGGCTTCATAACTATTGATGGGGATACCAACTTCTCGGATACAGCTCTGGTAGAGGGCTGGGAAGGTGATGGTTCTCCTGGAAATCCGTTCATAATTGACGGGTTGCACATTGACCTTGGCGTTGAATTTGGTCACTGCATAATGATTAGCAATACACGAGTCAGCTTCACCATCAGCAACTGCAATCTCACAGGGGCTAATGTGAC
>LRSL01000115.1 GCA_001563335.1 Candidatus Thorarchaeota archaeon SMTZ1-45
CGACCATCTAAAATCCCTAGATGGAGAATAGAGCGTTATGAGGCCCTTTTCCAATATCATCCAGAAGTCTTGATGGGCGGATACAATTTCGTATACGACAGACAGTATCAAGACCTTATGTAGCTTTCAGTTAGCCATATGGGTGAGGATAATCATCTCTTTGAAAGGGTCCATTCGGATTCGGGTGTCATTGCAACAAATCCTAGGATTAGATTTCCTCGAATCTCATCAAACTTGTAGACCCCGAAGACATGTCTTTCGGAATCCTCAGTCCACTCGACTCGACCCCGAAGAAGAAAGTGTTGAAACACAACTCGACTCTGTTTTCTAACAGAAGCAAAGAGATTCTTGTATCGTCTTCGTTGGGAAGGTCGTATTCCCCATCTGGAAAAAATGAATCTGTTAGTGAGACTGTTACTTGAAATTAGAACAGACTTCCTTCCTCTCCCCCTTGTATTGATTGCCTCTTTGAGTGCATCTCTAAGACATTCTGGTATCGAAGCCAATATGGAAGGAGTTATCTCTGGTTCTCTAACCAATGATCGGGTGCGTACACTACGGGTCGTCAAGGCAGCTCAAACCTTTTTCCTACACGAGCCTTAAGAGGACCTACAAACAATTGGCATGATGCCGGTATTTTTTGTATTACAGTGAAGGTTATAGTCACTTCATTGAATTAATATCGAGTATGGTCACGAAAACATAAAGGTGTCTTGTTAAGTGAAAAAGAGAGCTGAGATTCATGTGACAGGTATAGTCCAAGGAGTTGGATTTAGACCATTTGTCTATAATGTTGCTGAATCTCTATCGCTCACAGGTTTTGTACTTAATCTGGGTGATGCAGGAGTACGGATTGTTGTAGAAGGAAAAGAGTCTGGTATCAATGATTTGATAGATGGCATAAGGAACAACCCTCCATCCATTTCACGTATTGATTCATTGACTGTTGACTGGACAGATAACAAAGATTCGTTCACATCGTTTGAGATACAAAAGTCTTCAGAAACCCGATTGGAAGGATCAGTTCCTGTACTGCCACCTGATATTGCAATGTGTAGTGATTGTATCGAAGACTTGACAAGTCCGGCATCAAGATGGTATCGTTATCCATTCACCTCGTGTGCAGCATGTGGACCAAGGTTCTCAACCATCACGGATCTTCCCTATGACCGTCCAAACACGACTATGTTAGATTTTCCATTATGTGATACTTGTAATACAGGTTATACCAATCCTGTTGATCGACGTTATCATGCTCAAACAACGGCATGTGAGGTATGTGGTCCTGTCTATAAATTAGTTGACGCTGTAGGAAATCAGATTAAGTGTGACGATTCCGTTCAACTTGTTGCGCAGATACTGGAGGAAGATAGAGTTGTCGCAATCCAAGGCATAGCAGGAACTCATATCGCAACCAAGACATCTAGTTCCAATGCAATCGAAATTCTACGACAAAGGAAGAAGCGATCCCAACGACCCTTTGCGATAATGGTTAGAGATCTATCTGTTCTGAAACAAATTGCGTATCTGAATCCTATACAAGAGAAACTTCTAACATCTTGGAGAAGACCCATAGTCCTTTTGGAGAAGAGAATGGAATCGAAGTTAATACCAGACAATGTACAAGATGTAATTGCACCATGTCTCGATACTATTGGAGTCATGCTGCCTTATGCTCCGATTCACCATCTTCTCTTTCAGTATACGGGTGAACCAGCTCTGGTGCTGACAAGTGCAAATCCCACAGGAGTTCCAATGTATATCGAACCAGATGTTGTCATTTCTGAGCTCAGGGATATTGTTGATTATTCTCTGATTCATAATCGTAGAGTCTATCAGAGAGCTGATGATTCTGTCATCAAATTCGTGGGTAAGGATAAACCAGTATTTATCCGACGAGCAAGAGGGTATGTTCCTGATCCTCTCCGATTCGAAGGGCCTTGGGAATCTTTCAAGGTTGCAAGTGTTGGTCCTGAAGAGAAGGTCACGGCTTCTGTGTTGAAATCGGGAATGATTTATCCAACACAACATATTGGAGATATCAATCGGGTTGAGAGTCTAGACTTTCTGTCTGACGCTGTAAGACACATTCTTCACCTTCTCGATATAAACAAACTTGATGGAGTTGCCTGTGACCTTCATCCAGAGTTTTTGACCACCGAATTTGCAGAAAAAATAAGTAGAGAACAGGACATTCCTCTTATTCGTGTTCAGCACCATCATGCACATCTTGCCTCAATGATTGTGGACCACAAGTTATCTTATGATACAAGTATTGTTTGTATTACAGCCGATGGCTATGGATATGGTCAAGATGGCAATGGTTGGGGAGGAGAGGTGCTTCTTGGTGGTCTGAAAGATTTCAGGAAAATGGGCGGTCTCAAATATGTAGATTATCCTGGTGGAAACCTTGCAGCAGTCTATGCCGCAAGATCTGTAGTTGGGATTTTGAAAAGCTATTTGGGTAACTCACTCAAGAAAGACGATCTCCTTCGAATTGTTAATTCAGCACCTATCGGACCCGATACCAAAATGACTCCAGGTACACTTGATATTCTGGTTGATTCATTAAGTCGTCAAATCAATACAATGAGCAGTACAAGTGCTGGTAGATTCCTTGATGCAGTAGCTATGGTTCTCGGTGTAAGCTTAGAGAACTCTTATGATGGAGAGTGTCCAATGAAACTTGAAGCTCTATCGAAAACTACTGAGCTACAGATCGAACCTCGATTCATGAAAACAAAAGCTGGATTGACTTTAGATACATCACATGGTTTGATGCAGGTTCTTGAGTTGAAAGAGAAAAGTGTCAGCAAGCAGGAGATAGCTTATGCAGCACAGTGGTATCTTGGAGAATCGCTGGCATATATTGCATGTAGAGTAGCCAATGAGAATCAAGTACAGCATGTTGGTTTTTCAGGAGGAGTCGCGCTCAACAGGATTATCACAGAGGCTGTGATTGATTATGTCAATCACGAGAAACTCGTACCCCTTATCCACAACAATGTTCCTCCAGGTGACGGAGGAATCTCTATCGGCCAAGTTGTTGTTGCTGCAGCGAAACTAAGTGATTCATAATTGTAATACTAGTATTAGCTACAGGATTTTGCTTGTTCAAGTCCTAGTTTCGTCGCAGTGGTATTAATCTTCTCGAATTTCTTTGGAAATGCTTCACGGACAACATCGATTGCAACTTTCTCGGTGATTGGAGTTAGGCCAGTTCCTATGATAGCTCCTAGCATGACCATATTGAGTGCACGGGTGCTTCCAGCTTTTGCTGCAAGCTCTAAAGCATCAAATTCGATTATCTTGTCAGTATATTTGTTCATGCTCTTGATTATCTCATCATGATCAAGATAATCTGCTTGTCCCATTGAAACTGCAACAGGATATTGAACATGTGAGCTCATCAGGACACAGCCACCCTGTCTTATGAGTTGAATCTCTCTAAGGGTTTCAATAGGTTCGAAGCCAACAAGAAGATGAGCAGAACCAGGATCCACAATCGGACCTTTTGCATTCTCACCTATACGAACTGTGCAGACAACATGACCTCCTCGTTGAGCCATGCCATGAATCTCTCCTACACGAACATTGAGACTGCAATGCAGCGCTGCCTTGGCTAAGATCTCAGCAAGAGTCAGAACCCCTTGTCCTCCTACTCCAGTGATTGCAATGTTGATTGTATTACTATTATTACTGGACATATTAGGCATCCTCCTGTTTTATTGCTCCCTGTGGGCAAACTGAAACACAGGTTCCGCAGAGATTACACAGGGTTTCATCAATTACAGCCTGTTCTGTTTCTGGGTCCATGTACATTGCCGGACAAGAAAGACGATTGAGGCAGCGTTTGCATGCGTTGCAGATTTCTAAGTCGACATAATACTTAGGTGGGAACTCACCAGTACGTCGACGTTCAGCTGCAGTGAGAAGTGCACACGGCTCTATTGAAACTAGCACTGCAGGGCTATGATTTTCCTTCGCCCATTTGACCATCTCGCGAACCTCGGCAACCAGACCTGCTATTGATTCAAATGGTTCAACAGTCTTAACGTATTTGACACCTAGACCTTTGCATGCTTCTGCGATATCTAGGGGTGGAACTTCTTTTTGCATTCCAGTTACTCCAGTACCAGGATGCGGCTGGTGGCCTGTCATTGCAGTGGTTCGATTATCAAGTACAACTACACAGATTCGATGTTGATTATAGACTGCATTTGCAATACCCGGAAGACCAGAGGCAAAGAATGTACTATCACCAATTGTGGCAACAATATCTTGATCAGTGACTTCTGCAAGACCACAGGCAGTAGTTATCGATGATCCCATGTCAAACAATATGTCAGCTGTTTCTAGTGGAGGAGCAATACTTAGGGTATAACAACCAATATCGGAGGGGTAGATTGCTTTCCCTCTAGTTGCAGTCCGTATTGCAAAGTAGGTTGCTCGATGTGGACATCCAGCGCACAGAAGTGGAGGTCTTGGAGGTAGCTCTGGTAACTCCTGGGTCTTTTTGTCAATTTCATCCCAATTAATAGGTGTATTACGTGTAGTAACTTTCTTCAGAGCATCCATGACAATCCTAGGACTATACTCATAGGTACGTGAGAAAATGTTTTGTTCCTTTCCAAGAATATCAACGGTGATATTGTTCAGCTGAGCTAATCGTCGTGCGTGTGTTTCTAGAAAAGGTTCTAGCTCTTCAACAATCAATACTTGTTTATGACGACGTAGAAAATCAGTAATCATTTTCTCAGGAACTGGATGGGTGATTCCAAGCTTCAAAACTTCAGCTTTAATTTCCATGATCGATAGTGCTTCAACTACATAGTTGTAGGAAACACCGGAGGTGATTATTCCAAGATCACCCTTACCCTCAACAAAGTTCATGGGGCTTTTCTCAGACAACTCACGTGCTTTCTGTATCTGCCCAAGAAGCCAAGGATGTCGTTTACGTGCGACAGATGGAATAGGAACAAACCGGAATGGTTCCTTCTCAAACTCAACCTTATCTGGGCGTGAGGATATCTTACCAAATTTGACTGGAGCTCGTGTATGATTCACTCTAGTAGTTGTACGGAAAAGTACTGGGAGTTCCAATTTCTCTGAGAACTTGTAGGCCTCAAGTAGCATTGATTTTGCTTCAATAGGATCAGCAGGTTCTATCATTGGCATGTTTCCCATCAATGCATAATATCTGCTGTCATTCTCGTTCTGAGAGCTCCACATACTTGGGTCATCTGCTACGACAATTACCATTCCTCCTCTTACACCAACATACGCTAAAGAAAAGAATGGGTCAGCAGCGACATTGAGACCTGGGCCCTTACAGACCATCATGGATCTCACGCCTGCAACCGCTGCCGCGCCAGCCACCTCAAGGGCAACCTTCTCATTTGTACTGAATTCAAAATAGAAGTTAGGAATATGTGGAGCCATGAATGTCAGATTGTTTCCAATTTCACTGCTTGGTGTACCAGGATAAAGTGCTACTAATCTGACTCCTGCTTCCAGTACACCTCGAGCAATTGCTTCATTGGCTAGAAGAAGAATCTCTTTCCCTGGTTTGTCCTCGAGAAGTTCCTTGGGCTTTGCCAATCACTGATCCTCCGTGTATGAATGATTCGGTTTGAATTGTGTGTGCTGTATCAGTTTTGTGGTCTTGGACAATATGATTTTAGTACTTAGAACACGTGTTCTAGTGAATATTGTGCTAACCCTATGTGGGTAGTCTGTAAAGCTGTATCTAGATAAGACCCCTTGATTTCCACTCGAGAGATCTTATGGAGAATCTCTTCGGCGGGTAATAATATATATATTAAAAATGGAGATAAATGTAGGCTGCTGAAACGATTATATATATTTTTTGATATTTAACCGATTAGATATATATTAATAATCTCTAGTGGAAACAAGGGGGTCCGATTGTCTTTGGAACACATGTTCTAGTGGAAAAAACCCCACCAAAAGTGAGTTCCAGTGGAAATACATGGATCATGAGTTGATTGTAATACAAGTAATAGTCTTAAAATTATACTTGGAACACATGTTCTAAGAATTAATTTTCACTCCAACTCTTGAACAATCTCAAAGATCTTCAACTTCAAAATATCTTCATACATCTTGAAGAGTGCATCAAACACAATACGATGTTCAGAAGGAACAAGAATAGCTGAGTCAGCTACAGCTTCAGCACCAGGACATTCATCCAAGAGACCTGGTTTTCGCTTCTGTTTGATTCCAGATTTTGTTCTCCATGTATAGAAATAACCATAGAGTTCCTTTGTGAATGCAACACGCCTAGCATTAGTTCGTCGCGCCTGCTGGCAATCATACAGATATAGATACGATGTCAAGTGAACCAACCAATTGAAGAACACGTGTTCTGATTTTTAGTGCTAGTAATACAAAACTTGGCCAACAGGGAAAAGTTAAAGCGGGAGTATCTTCGCCCACGGCTTCAGCACAACACCCAACCTGAGCTTGAAAATGGAGGACAATCATTGAACAGGATCGGTCTCAGAAAGGAAGAGAAAGCGTTTGAAACTCGAGTTCCACTTGTGCCCGATCATGTTAGATTGCTACGCGATAAACATGGTATCGACTTCGTACTAGAACCTAGTGATCAACGTGCATTTTCAGAGGAAGAATATGGCATTGATGTTACTCCCTTGAAAGACAGTGGTATTCCTATTGTCATGGGAATAAAGGAGATGCCCAATGACATCTTCGAAAAAGACATTGTTTACATCTTCTTCAGTCACACCATCAAGGGCCAAACCAGCAACATGCCTATGCTCAAACGTATTATGGATGTCGGTGCTACACTGATTGACTACGAACGAGTAGTTGATGAAACGGGTCGAAGGTTAATCTTCTTTGGTAACTGGGCTGGTATGGCTGGAATCTCAGACACACTTCGTGTTCTTGGTCAACGTTTAGAACTGATGGGTATAACACCCAACCCTTTTGCTGGAATGAAAACCACGCTCGAGATAAAAGAACTTGATGAATTAAAGGAGGAGTTTGAGCTCCTTGAAAATCGTATCAAAGACCAAGGACTCCCTAGTGAACTCACACCCTTTGTAGTAGGATTCGCAGGTTATGGAAATGTTTCCAGAGGTGCTCAAGAAATATTTGATATTCTTCCACACAAGACAGTCAATCCTGACGAACTATCCAAATTGACACCTGAATCAAATCTTCTCTACAAGTGTGTTTTCAAGGAAGAACACATGGTTGAACCAAAAGATTCCTCATTAAAGTTTAATCTCCAAGATTATTACAAGAATGGAAAATCAAAGTATGAGGGTATATTCCATAGACACATTCCTTACATCACAGTACTGATGAATTGTATATACTGGTCAGCTAAATACCCTCGACTAGTTACTTTAGATTTTATTCGCAATCACTGGACCAGTGATGATAGAAGGCTCCAAGTTGTCGGTGATATCTCCTGTGATGTCAGGGGTGCAATAGAATTCACTGTCAGATGTACAAGTCCAGACAAACCTGCATTTACCTACATTATTGATGAGGATAGAGCAGAACTAGGTGTAGAAGGTAAGGGACCAGTTATCATGGCTGTTGACAACTTACCATGTGAGCTCCCCCGCGAGTCGTCTACATCTTTCAGCGAAACACTTCTTGACTTTATACCAGCTCTTGCAAAAGCAGATTTCACAGTAGACTTTTCAGATCTTGAATTACCTCGGGAGTTCAAGGATGCTGTGATTGTATACCGAGGAAAACTTACAGAGAAATTCCAATATCTAGAACAATACCTTCCAAAGGAGGAAAACTAAGAATGAAGAAAGTACTGTGCTTGGGTGCAGGGCTAGTAGCTCACCCATACATACAATATCTTTCCGACAATGGGTTTCATGTCATTGTCGCAAGTAGGACAATAAGCAAAGCTGAAAGACTCATTGAGGGCTGCAAAAACGCACAAGCCGTGGCTTTCAATATAGCAAAAGATGATGAGCTCCTAGAAGAACTAACCAAAAAGGTCGATCTTGTATGCTCTTTGCTACCTTACACGTTTCACGTGAAGGCTGCCAGGGTCGCTATCAAACACAAGACACATTTCTGTACCACATCATATATCTCAGATGAGATGAAAGCCCTTGAAGAGGATGCAAAGAAAGCTGGAATCTTAGTTCTGAATGAGTGTGGAGTTGATCCAGGTATCGATCACATGAGCGCCATGAAAATCATTGATGATGTTCACACCAATGACGGTAAGATTGTGAGTTTTACCTCTTTCACTGGAGGTCTTCCTGCTCCTGATGCAAACAACAATCCATATGGCTACAAGCTGTCGTGGAGCCCGCGGGGAGTTCTCTTAGCTGGGCGCAACGACGCGCATTTTCTTCGTGATGGGAAAGAGGTTAAAATCCCTGGTTCTGAGCTCTTTGATAACTGTGAGCTCATGGAGGTTCCGGGAATGGGTACTTTCGAAGGATACCCAAACCGTGACAGTCTCTCTTACATTGACATCTACAGTATTCCAGAAACAAAGACGATGCTTCGTGGGACATTCAGGAATGTTGGTTGGTGTGGCACACTAGATAAAATCGCAGACTTGGGCTTGTTGGACATAAAGGAACGGTCTCTTGAAGGTATGACATATGCTGCTCTAATGCGTGAACTAACATCAACCAGTGACTCAGATGTGAAGATTGCAGTGGCTAAGGCCTGCAATATTGATCCTGATGATCAAATTATCAATCGCTTAGAATGGTTGGGTCTGTTTGATGAGAAACAGATTCCTTCTGCAACCAATACAATCCTAGATGCAGTATGCAATCTCTTTGAAGAGAAGCTACAGTATGCTCCAGGCGAGCGTGATATGATTGTTATGCATCACGAGTTCATAGCTGAGTACCCTGACAAGAAAGAAAAAATCACTTCGACCCTCATTGATTATGGTATCCCGAATGGGGACAGTTCAATGTCTAGGACTGTGGCTCTTCCAGTTGCTATAGCCAGTAAGATGATTCTCGATGGGAAAATCACCCTAACTGGTGTTCACAGACCCATAATTCCTGAAATCTATGCACCAATCTTGGATGAGCTAGAAACACTGAACATCAAGATGGATGAGAAGACATTTGATTTATAGTGATTGAAACAGTAGGGTTTGAACATTGGTCATACAGTGACCTGAGTTCAATCCCTGACTCGCATTTGTATTGCAGCTAGAATTTCTTCTGCTCTCTCAGTTTCCTTCTGGACCTCTGCAATTTCAGTTCTGAGTCGATATGTATAACCAGAACGATTTCCATACCGTTCCAGGTGTCCCTTTCCGTTGTTCCACATTCTTGCTAGATATGTAGATGCCGTACTCTTTGGAAGGTCCTCACTGAAGGAGTCTTGGTAAATCTCAGTGACATCAAGCGAAGAGAATTTCCCATGCTTGAATGATGCATAGATTATCACCTGCATCTTGTCATAGTTACTCATCGACTCAAAACGGGCTTCCTCGATTCCGACCTCTGTGACTTTTTCACTGACTGGCTCAAAGATGAATCCTGTACTTGTTTCCAGGAAGACTTTGAACTTGACAAACATCTCTTCAATACTGCCGCCCTTAACCTGAAAACTCGATTCCTCCCCCATTGTTTCATCAGATACGATAATCTTGAAATCAAAAGGCGACTCGGTTAGCGCGAGGATCTTTCTAAACCTGTTAAGTGCTTCATCTGGTCTGACATACTTACACTGGAATATCTCTCGAAGACCTGGTGCTGAGCTGTATGTAAACTCATACACATAGTTAGTTCTGTCTTCGCTTGCCAAACCTAATCTCTCCGATACTGTTGACTATTCA
>LRSL01000116.1 GCA_001563335.1 Candidatus Thorarchaeota archaeon SMTZ1-45
GTGTTATTTCTAACAATAGAGTGATAGGCACTATCCAATCTCATACCTGTGCCAGAGGGGGCATAGCAGGTGTTATTGATAAGCGATAGATAGAAGCTACCGGAAGTGTAAATCCCGTAATTGCCAACCAATTCCTCAGGATCTTTTGTAGCGGAGCAATTATTCCCCTCAATAATGCAATTATCCGAGTCATATATGTAGATTCCCGCATCGGTGTTCATTGTACAGTCATTGCCTATGATTGTACTATTCTCTATGTTTTCACCATGTATCCCTCTTCCGGAATATCCAGGATATCCGTTATTTGTTAAAAGGTTCCTGATGAATAAATTGTTCTTCGAGTTTGTTGCGTCTATTCCGAACCAATGACAGTAAGAAATATTATTTGCAAAGAACAAATTAAAATCCGAGTCTATCATATGTAATCCATCGTGAGCGAACGAAAGCAGCTGATTATCGATATATGAGCTATTGTCGCAATTAATCACCATTGCTCCGCAAGACCATGACCTGGCTGTGTTAGAGGTGAGTGTGATATTTGAACAATCGACTGCTGCAATTCCCTGATTAGCAGATGTTTCCACATGGTTGTCTTCAAGAGTGATGTTTTTGCAGTTTCTTAGAAGAAACCCATTGGCTACATCATCGAAGACATTCCCAACGATTGTACCATTGCCAACGTTGAGAAGTTGAATCCCCGCTCTATTCCCGATGTACTCCCAATCAGAACTATGACCTCCCCACTCACTCTCAGTACCAGTGCGTGATATACTACAATTCTCTATCTTGAAATAAGATGTAGTGTTCTGAATCACTATTCCAGACTTTCCACCACAGTCAGTGAAAACAAGGTCCTCAATTATAAATGGATCATTAAATGTTCCAGAGCCTGTCACATATGGAGAATCATCCCAGTCTTGAGAGGGATTAGTACCATCAATGAAGACGACACCTGAAACATCACTAGCAACGTCTATCCGTTTAGTGAAATCGAACTTGGGTTCTTCAGTCTCTTCTATCGATTGATTTTGAAATGGCATCATTTGTCCATTGTCTTGAAAAGATGATAACAAGATAATGACAAAGACAAAGGAGAACTGAAAAACAACTGCAATCTTTCTGAGTCGAGTCTTCCTATACACGCATTCTCACCCCTCTTTATGAGTCATAATAGTCTGAAGTCAAATCAAGTGAGAGGGAGATTTTCTGTTTATTGAACCTACTACTGTATTATAACACAAAACCCCCCATTTCTCGAATTGTAGGAATCCACGCGAACTTCCTATCAAGAGTTTGTGTGTATGATACGTTTGATTTTCCAGAGTCTACAAATATAAAAAACCTGCTTTCTTTTTCGATAAATCGAAATATAGCACAAAAACGGAAATTGATTGTGTCATTTATTTCATTAAAATGAATACGTCATGGCACAGGAAATTTTCGGACCTGACTATCTGCCATACAGGCAAGAGAAACAGATGTAATTTTCAATCTCATAAAGGGAGCTTCATGCTCCCTCATTCTTCATTTTAGATCGTAACCCTCACAGGTCCGATGAGTCCGGTTCAAGAGTTTCGTCGACATCTATGTGCTTGAGGGCCCTTCGCTCACGGAACCAAGACACCAGTCGATACCTTGTTGGAACAATGATGTCATCTTGGTCACCTCTTGCAGAAACCTTCCACCATCCTGCACCTAGTAATGTGATTCCAAAGAACCCGATTAACAGAAAAAGGACAGAAAAAAACTCCTCAGATATAGAAGTGATGTTGTTGTCCACAGTGTTGAAATTTGAGTCACGGAGGGAGATGTCATGTTCGGTGTTGCTCATGCAGATATTGTACGACATGGTGTTGAAATCTGAGCTACCTAAGTAGATTCCATAGTCGTTGCTGGTGCAGGTGTTTTTAGTCACGATGTTGGAATCTGAGTGATCGAGGTAGATGCCAATTCTGTTGTTGTTGCAAGTGTTGTCGGACACGGTGTTGTGATGTGAGCCATAGAGACGGATGCCATATTCGCCATTGCTAGAGCAGGTGTTGTTCGACATGGTGTTGGAATCTGAGCCACTTAGGGAGATGCCATATTCGCTATTGCTAGAGCAGGTGTTGTTCGCCACAGTGTTGGAATCTGAGCGATCGAGATAGATGCCAACCCTGTTGTTGCAAGTGTTGTCGGTCACTGTGTTGTGATGTGAGCCATGGAGGCGGATGCCATATTCGCCATTGCTAGAGCAGGTGTTGTTGATCACGGTATTGTTGGACAAATTGGTGTTGGCCAAGGAGGTGTTAGCATCGAGGTATATGCCACATTGGGTGTTGTTGGAGCAACTGTTGTTGCTTACAGTGTTGAACATGATGATCTCCCCTGAAGAATAGAGAAATATGCCAATCCTGTTGTTGTTACAGAGGTTGTCAGACACAGTGCTGGAACCCGCGTTGTAGAGGAAGATACCATAATCGCCATTGCTGGAGCAGGTGTTGTTCCCTACGATGTTGTCATTTGAGTGTAGGAAGTAGATGCCATAATTGCCATTGCTGGTGCAGGTGTTGTTGTCCACGATGTTATTGGACACTGTGGCATAGATGGCATCGAGGTATATGCCACATTGGGTGTTGTAGGAGCAACTGTTGTTGCTTACAGTGTTGAACATGTTGTTCCCATGTAAAGCCACAAGACAGATACCAAACCTGTTGTTGTTACAGGTGTTGTCGGACACAGTGTTGAAACTTGACTTGCGTAGGTAGATGCCATATTCGTCATTGCTATAGCAGGTGTTGTTGACTAGCTCACCGCTGGTGACATTCTCTAGGAAGATTCCAGCTCCAGGTAGCCAATCCCAACTAGCCCCAGTGAGACTGCAGTTGCTTATGGTGAAGCTGACTCTTGTATTGCTGATGCTTATGCAGCTACCTGGTGAACCGTCAATGTCAATGTCCAATCCATCGATTATGAACGGGTTTTCAGGAGAACCATTACCAGGCCACCCCTCTAGCATAGCTGTGTCAAAGAAGTTGGCATCCCCATCAATTACTATTGGACGATGCAGGGTGCCTGCAGGAAATATTCCCCATTTCTCAGGTTCTGAGACCACCGTCGTTGACTGAGCAGCTGTCCCTTTAAGGTCTGCTACAGGCGTCAAGGCCAACAAGAACATGAACAACGTCAGTAACAATATGCAGCTACTGACTCTAGCAGGCATATGCTTTCTCTCCATTCCTATTAGTGTTGAAATGTAAGAAATCGTTGCGTCGCTTGAGATCAGCCAAAGGTATCTTTGAGATATGTCATTGTAATGACAACATTCAGACTAATCTATTCTCATGACTTTGACATAAGTTTACCGAGAGTTGTCATGGCACAAGAGATCTTCGGGACTGACTATCTGCCGTACAGGCAAGAGAAACAACACAAATTCAAACATTAATTGCTAGAAACCAGCTTGATTATGAATTAGGAATGCCATACCCATCCTCGAGAAGTTCAACAAGTCTTGAAACGAAGCGAGTTGCAGGAGCACCATCTACAACATCATGATCCAATGTCACTGTAATAGGTAGATATTCCCTCTTCTCGACCTTATCACCTACGAACCCAGGTTTAACAGAGATTCCACCAACCGCGATATTCAGAGCGTGCATACCAAGTGGGATTGCCCATCCACCAGATTTAGCAAAACGCCCAATGGATGTAATCGCTATTGTGCCCATATTCTCGCTGATGAATTTTGGGTCCTTACGTAATTTCCTCCAGAAGAGGAAGGCTCTCAGGAATCTGGGGGCGGATAGGAGTAGTTTGATTGCACGATTCTCCTTGGCCTCAGAATAATCCGTTTCCTTCTTCTGCTGTGCCTGTCGAATCTCATTATTGATTTCTAATACACTCTTTCTATTAGCGGACTTCAGAATATAATTCACAGGATACGCTTTTCCCTCGAGCACCGTTTCGATGAGGATATTGATATTGATATCATCGAAGATAACGAAATTCTTTCCAATCAGGAGGGCATGGACTTGTTTGTGCTCGCTAGCTGCCTTTCCCACACAGGCTGCAATCCAACCTGTGAATGAGATAGATTCTCCCGTTTGTTCCTTGTATAAGTTAAACCTCTCACGAGCTTCTGTCACATCAGCTTCGAATAGTCCAAGCATCCTGTGTCGTTTGAGTGCATATTCACAGCTCTCAATGATCAGCTTGCGAGATTTGGGAACCTTCTCCAAGAAGTAACCAGATTCCGAAACCAAAACATTTCACCCATGGACTGCTGATTAAGGTACAAGTTCAGTCTTGTGTTACGACCATGAAGATTCGATATTGTCATGGCTCGGGAGATATTCGGACATGACTATCTGCCCTACAGGCAAGAGAAACAGATGTAATTTCAGCAAGAAGCTAATACTTTAGGAGAAACACCCTAGATAGTTCTCAGACACGAACCTTCGTTTCAATCAGAGGAGATATCAGTATGGAACTGGCAGGTCTTCACCTTCTATTAACATATGAGTGCAATTTTGAGTGCGATCACTGCTTTGTATGGGGTAGCCCTAGGCAAAAAGGCACCATGACTCTGTATCACATCAGACATGTCTTGCAGGAAGCAAAGGCAGTAGGCTCAGTCAAGAACATATACTTCGAAGGCGGTGAACCATTTCTCTACTATCCTATCATGTTAAGAGGCATTCAGGAGGCGGCAGGCATGGGATTTCAGGTGGGAATCGTAACGAACCCATACTGGGCAACCAGTGAAGAGGATGCAATTGAGTGGCTAACACCGCTCTCAGGTCTCATCCAAGACCTATCTGTGAGTAGTGACCTATATCACTCGAACGAGGATTTGAGCCTACAAGTCCGAAATGCTTTGGCGGCTGCAGAGGAGCTGAACATTCCTGCTGGTACTATTAGTGTTTCCCAGCCAGAGTCATTGGACTCGAAGAAGGCATTCGGACAACTCAAGTACGGGGAGTCAGCAATTATGTATCGCGGCAGGGCAGCAGTAGAACTTATTGAGAACACCACCCAATATCCCTGGAACAGTTACACAGAGTGTCCCTATGAAGACCTCTGTGACCCAAAGCGGGTCCATGTAGATTATCTTGGCAATCTACATGTCTGTCAAGGAATCTCGTTGGGCGGTATTTTTGATGCACATCTGGTCGAGATTTGCAGTGAGTATGACTCTGACAAGAACCCTATCATAGGTCCATTGGACAAAGGTGGTCCTGTCGAATTGGTCAGACGCTACAAACTGGCTCACAAGGAGAGTTACGCTGACGCCTGCCATCTGTGTTATGAGGCTCGCCGAGCTCTAAGGGAACGATTTCCCAGAATTCTGACACCGGACCAGATGTACGGCGTACTTGGTTTGGAGGAGGCGTGAAAGATATCGTTATTGTCCAAAAAGGCATCTTTTGAGGACCAAGGCATTACATTGGCAGGTTCATGGGTCACAAGAGAGATTCATTGTTTCTCGAAAATCAGTTTCGGTTTGTATGATTGTGGATGATACAGTGGATGTGCAATGCATGCAATTATGCCCAATTCTCTTTAGACTGGTTTTAGACTTTTACTCCATAAAGACGTTCAAGATCACTCTTGAACATAGCAAACTCTTCATCTCCAAGAGAAGCCCGCAAGACAGGTTTCGTTACCTGTTTACCAGCTGAAGTACGTCCTCTAATTTGCAGTCCTAGACGATAAGGTTTCGCCTCTTCAATCTCGTAAAGCACTTGCTCCTTCCCGTCTTTCCTACGGAAGACTATTCGGTCTGGTTCAAGTTCAATTTCCTTAGGAACCCAAGGACCTTTGCCCATTGTGTGGAGTCCGATTATGATAAAAAAGAGTGGAGCAAACACCAGTGTGAACCTCACAAAGAGATACATAATCCTGTCAATCAAGGGATAATCACTCATTATGTAGTCTAAAGAAAAGCCCATCTCTGGTAAACCAATGGTATAGGTCAAGAGCATTATGAAAAGCGCACAGATAATTAAGAACATGCTTACTGCTTTAGACAATCGTGTTATGTGGAAAGAATAGGGTGAGCTCATTTCTCAGACACTCTCCTCTCATTTCTAATTCTAGAATCGGAAGGTCTGGAACCCGAGTTTCGATGAACTCGTTGTTCTCAAAAGCCGCATGCTTGAAATCAAGGATCTTAGAAGTGGACAGTCTTGGATTCAACACTTCCAGATGTATGCATCATCATCCATGAATAAAAAATCCTTCTAAACTGAACATAGCCCAGATATAATCATCAAATACTGAATTCAGAGTTTGCTGAACCCCATTCAGAAGGTTAAATCCGAATAACGAGAGAGCTTTTTGGACCAGAGAATTTACCCCATAGACATGAGAAGCAGATGTAGTTCCAACCTTCAAACCAAAAGAAGTTCGTTTTTTCTCCGGCATCTAGAGAGTCAAACAATGGTTGATGAATGTATAGATCTCAAGACTGACCTCATCTTGGAGTATGGACTTGACCAAGTCTATGATAGAATTTAATCTATTCTTCACTCCGTAAAGTCTTAAGGCTGTGGAGCCTATTGTATATAGTTTCTCAGTGGCAAATATGCCACATGAGAAAGAGGTGGATGGAGATTGGTCAACTAGAGGAAAGGTGGTACTATGCTTAGATACAAGACTGTCTTGTTGATGATTCTAACGCTCTGCAGCGCGGCACTGATGTGTCAGCCTTTATCCACAGACACAGTGCTTAAGCAGCATTTTGATACTACACCCAAGAACGCAGTGAATTTACAAGCAGGAGATTCTTCTGATATACTTCTTGATTTAACTGCTGAACTTACTTACTCTACTTATTTTGGAGGCTCTGGCAATGAAGGCACCATTCATATCGTGACTGACTCCAAGGGAGATGTCTGGGTATCTGGAGACACGAACTCTGACAATCTCTACACTACCCCAAATGCATACAATCAGACATACAGCGGATCAACCGATATCTTCGTTATCAAGCTCGATGGGGATAATGGCAGTCTGCTATACTCCACCTATATCGGAGGTTCCAACTATGAACTGCCAGCGACGATTGAGGTCGATTCCGAAGACAACATTTGGATATGTGGAGAAACTGGCTCGAGCGACTTTCCGACTACGCCTAATGCCTACAATTCTACTATGAGTGGAGTCCTCGACATGTTTATTTTCTGCCTGTCTGGAAGCAATGGATCGCTTCTCTATTCCACGTTTGTGGGAGGGTCTGGAATAGAGGCTGCCTACTCCATGGACCTTGACAGTGAAGGAAACGTTTGGGCGACAGGCATAACGGATTCGAGTGATTTTCCCATGGGTCCATCTTCTCTATATCCAGTGTACAACGGCTCATATGATGCGGTGCTCTTCCAAATATCTAAGAATGGCACAACCATGTTATACTCTACATTCTTTGGTGGAACTGATGATGACCGCGGCTACAAAGTACTTGTTGACTCCTCAGACAATATCTGGGCTGCAGGAACAACAGATTCATTTGATTTTCCAGCAACAGCCAACGCATACAAGAATACGACATCTGGCGGTCGTGACATATACCTGCTCAAACTCTCTACTGATGGTAGTACATTGATCTATTCTACATATTTTGGAGGATCGAGCAACGATGATGTAATGTCTCTCACGTTTGACAGCTTCGGGAACATCTGGGGGACAGGTTCTACATCAGGCACGTTTCCTACGACGCCTAATGCTTATGACACATCCTATGGAGGAAGTTACGACTGTGTCGTATTCCAGTTTGCAAAGAATGGAAGCACTCTGCTCTACTCAACGTATCTAGGCGGTTCAAATCAGGACTACGGGCGATCAGTATTGGTTGATAGAAACAATGTCATTTGGATTTCGGGTGATACAGCCACCAACACGTTTCCCACCACGCCTGACGCCTTTAATGGTTCGTACAGCGGAATCCGAGATGCATTTCTCCTCTCTCTAGCACCGAATGGCACCGACCTCTACTACTCAACCTTCCTCGGCGGCTCTGATATAGAGGTATTCGCTTCCTTGGCCTTGAGTTCCTCTGGACGTGCGTGGGTTGCTGGTCAAACGTACTCCACCAACTTTCCAACCACCATGGACGCATTCAACAGGAGTGCAAGCGGCTTTAGTGACTTTTTTGTGACCTCATTCACTATCTACTCAGCACCAGATTCACCTAGCAATCTATCAGCTATTGAATCAGTCGAACAAAACGTTGTTCTCTTATGGGAGCAACCAGAGTACGATGGGAACTCTGAGGTGAATTCCTACCGTGTGTATAGGAACACCACAAGTGGTGATTTCGATGTCATACTCAAGGAAACAATCTACGAGTACTACGTGGACACAAGTGTACTTCCTGACAGCACCTATCACTATGTTGTGACCGCAGTAAACAGCTACGGTGAGAGCTTCTACTCAAATGAAGTCAATATTACAATGATCACAACAATATACCAACCAGGACCACCCCAGAATCTGAGTGCAGCAGTTGGAGATGACTATATCTACCTCAACTGGTCTGCCCCTCTGGACGATGGGGGTTCTTCGGTTTCAGTATATCACATATACCGAAGAGCGTTCAATGAAGCCTATAGCGAACTAACTTCAGTATCTAATACTTACTTCAATGACACTTTCGCAACCGAAGGTGTTCTCTATTACTACAGGGTGACAGCAGAGAACACTGTAGGAGAGGGCGAAGTTTCAGCCGAGGTCAGCGCCAAGATTCCTGATACAACACCGCCCTCAATCAATCACCCTAACGACATCTCATATATCGAAGGAGAGTTGGGTCATACCATAAGCTGGGCACCAATTGAAACAAATCCAGCTTCGTTCTGTATCACAAGAAATGGTACTATAGTGATCTTAGGAGCGTGGCTCGGCAATGTTATCACTCTGAATGTTGATCTTCTTCCCAAAGGCACCCATGTTTTCAACTGCACAGTTCTCGATCAGGCTGGAAATCAGGCAAGTGATGTGGTTTCAGTCATTATCACAGCAGCACCACAGCCAACCACAACATCCACCACTACAACAACACAAACTTCGACCGTATTGGAAGGTGGAGAGCTACCCACTCAACTTCTAATAATGGTTGGCGGAGGAGTGGGTATTGTGGTCGTAGTTCTTTTACTATATCGCAGTCGCAGATAGACAATCTGAAAATATTGTAAAGACATCAGTTTTTAACCCATAGAGATAGTGGGTGTTGTACAATTATTGATTTCCCATAATTTAAAGACTCATTGATAGTCAGTACCTCTGAAGAATAAAGTCATGGCGCGGGAGATCTTCAGACCTAACTATCTACCGTAGCGGCAAGAGAAGCAGATGTAATTCTAACGATAGAAGGAACCTCGGGGCTCTTTTCTCTCTCTTTCTTCGCTCGTGCTTCATACTCATACAAGTTCTTGGGGCATGTTGTACAGACCTGTCAAAGAACCATGAGTAAGTGAAAGGAACTACTTAATTCGCATGTCTCAAATCACATTTGTACCTTCGAGTACCCTGCCATCAAGTAGCCTACCGCTGATAGTTATAGTCACCTGTTCGCCCACGTCAAGAATCCATAATACCAACGAGGTATCAGCCATGTCCATTAAATACGCATTTTGAATGACATTATTCGTAAACGGTTGTTCTATGGCGGTCTAG
>LRSL01000117.1 GCA_001563335.1 Candidatus Thorarchaeota archaeon SMTZ1-45
CTTCTAGCTCGAATTCTCTATGAAGTCTAATGTGCACTTAAATTACACTGAACGATAGGCAAAAGTTGCCATCTCATAAGACGGTTGTCAATCGTTGCCGATTGGAATTTTATTAAAAGCGTTGACGAAGAGCTTCCATGTGGTGCATTCAATGACGAACGACTGCAAAGACCTCCAAGAGAAAATCCTCAAACTGAAGAAGGAGCGCAAGGCACTCATTCTTGCTCATAATTATCAAATCATCGAGATTCAAGAAATTGCTGATTTTGTAGGTGACTCCCTGCAACTGGCTCGAAAATCTGCTGAAGTCCACGGGTATGAAATGATTATCTTCGCAGGCGTAAAGTTCATGGCTGAGATGGCTGCCATTCTATCACCTGATGTCCCAGTTTACATCCCTGACCCTAACGCTTTATGCCCACTTGCTAGTTATATTGATGCAGAGAAAATTCGCCAGAAGAAAAGGGAGTACCCTGGTGTACCAGTCGTTGTCTATGTAAACACTACTGCAGAGGCTAAATCAGAGGCTGATTATATCTGCACATCTGGTAGTGCTGTTGAGGTCGTTGAATCTCTTGGAGTTGATCGAGTTATTTTCGGGCCTGATGCGAATCTTGCAGAATATGTCAGATCTCACACAAATGTAGAAATAATTGACATCGATCAGAGAGGTCATTGTTATGTCCACAATATGTTTGATCTCAACATGCTGATTGAACTTAAAGAGAAGTACCCTGATGCTGTTGCCATTGCGCATCCTGAATGCCTTATTGAAGTTCAGGAAGCAGCTGATTTGGTAGGGTCAACCGGAATGATGGTTCGCACTGTTGCAGAGTCAGATGCGAAGGTGTTCATAATTGCCACAGAGATGGGATTGCTCCACCAGCTACAAAAACACCATCCTGACAAGAAAATCATCCCCATGTACGAAGGTGCAGTTTGTCGACAGATGAAGAAGCACACTCTCGAGAAGTTATTAGATGTCCTTGAGAATCTTCCATCTGAAAATATAGTTACAGTTCCTGATCAGTATGCTCCTCACATTCGTGGGATTCTCGAGCGGATGAACAAGGTCAAAGGTCAAGGTCCTGCGGTTGCAATTGAAGCAGAATCTTAGTAGCTTCCAGTTCTCAGTTTGACATAAGCAGTAATGACCACAGCTATGATAATACCTCCAACAATTAACAGCACATCGATTATTATTGGAGGGTCAGATTAATCAGTCCAATCAGAGTATTCAAAGAATTCTCCAGAGAAGTCGATGCTGTTTATCTCAAAATCTGAGTCGATAGGAAAGTCCCACAGAGTAGTTGTTCCTGTAGTATTTGTCGTGATCGTTAGAGATTCATTTGGATGAAATGATTTTCGTAAGAATTCCCTTTCTTCCATGACATGCATTTTAATAGTTACGTGAGTTTCATTCTGAAAAGTACTGGCTGATCCAATGATTTAATGAAATGATAATCCTTCCCCATATTGCAATTGCAAAACTTCAGTTTTGATGGTTATGACATTAAGTTCATCTGAACGCATCCGGGCTGAGAAAAGACTGAGATCTGTGTCCTCAACCCATGTTCCACCAAAACTGGTAGTGTTATTTTCAAATCCAAAATAGATCAGATTCTCCCAAGATACTATACTATATGATAATGGAGTTGCACTCAGAGTAACTACCCACCCAATCTCTTGGTCAACCGGTCCTCTTCACCAATGTTGTGGATAGACGAAAGTAAGAGAAACATTTTGTGTTACTTCTGAAACAATACCATATTTCCTTATTACGTTTCCATGAATTCCATCGGACTCGCTGTATAATATACGTATCTTCACATCTGCCTGTAGCATGATCACTGCTGAATCATTAGTGAATGATTCGCCAATCTACAGGTCTATGATGTTTGCTACATTTGTTTCACAATAAACTGGTTGATATTTAGCTATCAATAGAATTCCAATACAAACAACTGTGATTTTTGGTTAAATCTTCTCCATATCAGTTTTCTACTTGCATAGCAGTGTCTAATTGTGATACGAATCCTCTTGTGTTCCAATGCACCTATTCGAAATCTAAGAATGATAAGGTCTATATCCCTTGTCGATTTAGCATGTGACGGGAAATGGGAGATGAGTTTCGCCAACTGGCTGGTTAAAAGACCAAGAATCGATTATTTGATCATATTACTATTGTTCCTCTTTATCAGTTCGAACCATGTGTTCGAGAATACCTTACTCCGTCCAACAGGGACAGTAGATGTCACCTATGGGTCTGCAATTCCTCAAGAAACTAACTATACGATTACAAACGTGGTTGAACCCTCTGTCACCGCTGCTGTCATCTTCAATCATTCATTTAGAGATGCAATATTCTTCAGAGTCCCCTTTGAGAGTCTTAGTTGGATTAGATTAGATCTAACTCTTAGAGCTGAGTCAAATGATACAGTTGTCAATTATAGAATGAGGGTAGAAGATTTAGAGGAAGAAATGTATCTTTCGATAGGTACTGATGCTGAAACATTCAGTTTCAATCCCAACATTACTGGTATAGTTCCATCTACAACAACAATATGGTTAGAGGATATCCACGTGTCCATTGATACAACGGGGAATGTACTTGCAGCACTTGTGGTGCATACTCAATACTCAGAACCAGTGTGTCCTGTCACCATCGACTTTCAATCGACTGATGGATTCAGTCTCTTTAAGAATGAATACACAAAACAAATGTATTACTATTATAGACCTAATCTGGAAATAGAGGGTGAAAACAGCAGCTATAGTACCGAGACGTATCCATGTATAGTCAATCAAACATATTATATGAAACCAGGTAACTATAGCTGCAGTGCTGGATGGGGCTATCGGGGACACTATCAAGAATTCAACATAAGAGCTGTTGCAGACGAAGCAACCTATATCATTGTTCGAATGCAAGCTGTTCGCTTGGATATTTCAACCAACACAGATATACCATTAGTCAAGCTCACAATAGATCATTACTCCGATTGGGTATACCGTGAATTGTTCTTTGAATCAGCACCTCCTGAATTCCTTTACATACCTGGATTCTCATATGAAACTAGATTATATTTTGAACTTGCGACCCCCGAATTCCTTTCCCGGCACATCGATCATTATGAGGATGTCCGCGCAGAGATTCAGTTTGAGTATAATTCAACAAACCATGTACACCTCGATGTTGAGATGCCATACCTCCGTGTATCCAACATTGTCGTCACACCTCACGACTTCATAAGAATTGTTCTCGCAGTATTGGGTTTCTTCGCTACAGTGTTACGATTAGGATTCTACTTCAATGATCTAAAACCTCGAACTTTGTGGCGTGACAAGCGATTGATTCCTGCAGTCATTCTTCTCGCGATTGCTGTACTTCCCTGGTTTTCAAGCGTGCGAAACGTTGGATTTGGATATGGCGTCAACAAACAGGTCACTATGCACGCGTTGGGTCCCTTTCCACTTGTCTTGGCTTCGATTGGAGGTGAAACCTCCCTTGTTGTTCTACCTGCTAATGGATTTGCATGGGCAGTCGCATCACTCTTCCTGTTCTGGATACCTCTACTCTTAGTGATGTTTCGGTATTCGACACCTAGCACTGTTGACTATGATATGGAAGCAATACTCATACTCTTTAGCCCGTTCCTATTCATCTTGATGCTGGGGTATGACCTTCCGAATATCTTCTATTCCTCTATCATGGTGTTGAGTTACCTTAACTATGTTCTATTTTCAATCCCCCTTATCTGGGCTCTCGTTATTATGATATTGTGGACTAGTGGAAAATATAGATACGGTATACTTGAAAACCAATTGAAACATGATTTTGAAATATCATTAATGCAAGAGACTGACGAAGTTACAAGGCCAAAGGAACTTGAAGGTAAGGAAGTCCCCTTTCAAGAACCAACACTGATAGTAAGACTTGTATTTCGAATATTGGCTATGCTAGTACTTGCTATCCCAACAGTCCTTGGTTTTGAGTATAGATACGATTACTATGTTTCTGCATACCGTCTTGAAGGCATCTTTTTCGATAACCCTCTAGCTGGATTTGTTAACACTTTTGCAGCTTCTTTCAATCCAGCTGGTGCTGGTTTGACACTCCTTCTTTTTGTAGTATCATACTATTGGTTTACTGCAGCAATCGTCCATGAAATTAGAGTGAAATCTCGTAACCTACTGAATTTCATCCTAGTGATTGTCTGGGCTATTATACCCTTTGTTGCATTTGGTGGTCTTGCTCTTGTGAGTTCAACATATCGCGTGACAGCTTGGTTGTGCGTGAGTTTTCCATCAATGTTACTGTCACTGTTTGCAATTTGGAAGGCATATCAATACGTGATCAGTGAGATAAGGATTAGCACATCATTATTGTGGATTGTATTATCAATAGTTGGAATCTTGCCGGGTTGGTTGATATTGTCCACACTTGCTGAGTTACAATTTGCTAAACTCACGTATACTCTGGTGAGTTGGATTCCCATACCAATAATATCCATCATGTTACTGATTCTCATCTGGCCAATATCCACTTGGGGAAGGCGAGAAATGAAGAGATTAGAACAATCAACCACTCAACCTTCATGATAAGAAAAAGTGATTTTCTGATGTTCGGGGATTTCAATCATCATAGGGAAATTCCACATAATCAGATTCTACTATCTCAAGTATGTCTGACAATCTCTCGACCATCTGACCATCATGACCAGCTTTCCTGAAATCTTGAAAATCGAACAAGCCAACCACACCAATGAATTGGCAGAAATCCTTAGACCGCTCATAGTCTTTCAAAGAATCCCCTACAAACAGCATGTCACCAAAATCAATGTTGTACTTGGAGCTAATGTGTTTTAAATGGTCCGCCCCTTTTTCGAACCCGGGTTTATATCCAACTATAGCCTTGAACAGTTCGAGAATACCTCTTCTCCTGAAGTACTCTTCAATGGTTGGCTGAAAGGTGGATGATGATACAAATACATCAAATCCACGCCTAGTGAGTTCTCTTACTGTTAACTCTGCATCAGGAAACAGTTCTTGTTCATAGATTCGCTCAATCTTCAACTGCTCAAACTCTTTGATAGCTTCCTCATTCCTTGGGTCATCTAGGAAATTCATTTTGATTTGATGTTCATAGGGAAGGCCTGTTGTACTGACATACTTCTCTGTAGCATCATCCTTCGAAACACCGAAATGATTCATCATGATCTCTACACCAATCTTCTGAAGGAAAGGCATACTGTCAGCCAATGTTCCATCAAAGTCAAAGACAATTGCTTTACAAAAGACTAGCTCTGTCATGAGAGATCCACTCTTAGCTGCTTCTGGTCATTCTATTGAAAATCCTGGGGTAATCTAGGAAGACTTTCCCTTCTTGTAGTCATCTATGCAACGTTTTATGGTCTGAAACGTGTCACTCAGCTCTCGGAATTTCTTTATCTCTGTGTGACCACCTTCCTGGATTTTGTATGTTGCATAGAAGTGCTGAAGTTCATCCATCCTGCTCCGTGGGAGGTCAATGATGCTCTTCACATCTCGATAGTATGGTTCATTCATTGGAACTGCAATTATTTTGTCATCTATCTTACCAGCGTCATCCATTTCCATGATACCTATTGGTCTCGCGTGAACTACACACGAAGTAAAAGTCGGTTCAGAGATTAGAAGAACTACATCAAGAGGGTCTCCATCATGGTCCAATGTTTGTGGGATAAATCCATAATCAAATGGAGCAAAAGTGTAGAGCACTCTGTCCAGTTTAAAGAGGTTGAGTTTCGCATCATACTCATACTTGTTCTTACTTGCTCTCGTTAGTTCGACAATAACATAGATCTCACTGGGTGGGTCTGGACCTGGTGGAATATCGTGCAAGTAGTTTGTCATCGTATCATCGCCATCTAGTCAAAGGTATGCTTCTTATTGAGCTTTCTCACTCAAGACAACAAGTCTATATGAGAGCTCACAACTAGGAAAATATGCACGGAATCGGAGGGAACAACACTGTCTGATGATGAAGAGCTTCTTGATGTAGGATCAATGTTCAGAGGAACCGCCACAATAACTCTTGTTGCTGAGATTGTATCAGCAATAATGTTACTCGGTTCCACAACTGCATACTTTCTAAGGGGTTATGTTGCTATCATCGAGCCTGATGTCGCGATTTTTCTTTTATTAGTTGGCGCTATGCTTACTCTTTTCATTTTCCTAGGTGCGATAGGCTTCTTCATACGATTCAACCGTCGGATAGGTCGGATAGTGATTGCAGAGGGTGTTGGCGAGGTCGATCTCAATAGACCTGGAGTGAAGACAGTAGTCATCATTTATGGGCTTGCAGTTGGTTTCATCCTAATATTGGGCATTTATGGGTACTATCTTGTTTGGGTATATTTCCTTGCAGTACAGGCTGCAACATCCCTTAGCTTCTTTGGAATCTCTCTGTCAGTTGGCATTTTTCTCATTGCGCTATTAGTACAGATAGTGCTCACGGTAATAGGGCGAACTGCAACAACAATAATCCGAAAGGTTCTTGCTGAAGACATTTGATAATTCGTCATCCATATAGGAGAAGTTTAATTATGTGACTTCCCAGCTTCAGAGGAGGTGCTAGAATGGTGAAAATACATCTCTGGCAATGGTCATATATTATTGGACTGGCGATTGTAGTCCCTATTTTACTCCTAGATTTTCTTGGGATACACCTAATTCCTGAAAATATCGTACCCTACCTTGAATTGTTAGGAGGCATTTTACTAATTGCTGGAGCTTGCGAAGCATTCGTTCTGTCAGTAGAAGGAATCGCACATAATATGCACCTTACAGATTATGTTTCTGGAATCTATGCGAGTATTGCGAGCACAATTCCTGAGCTCTGTGTGCTTCTCTTCCTAATTCTGGCTGGGCAGTATGAAATGGCTTGGATTCTCGCCCTAGCAACTATATTCATGAACTCTCTTGTGTTTGCACTCTACACACTCATTCTTCCAAAAGATGACCATGGCAACTATGAACTACCTGCAGCTATCATGTGGGTGGGCTCAGACTTGCTCGCAATGGGAGCAGTGATTTCACTGTCCGTGGGTCTTTCTATGATGCTTGTACACTTATTTCCAGTCACACCAACTGGTGGTGAAATTCGACAGTATCTTGATGCTGGAGAGTTGATACTCTTCGGTATATGCTTGGTTGTAGTATTCATTGCGTATTTGTATCGAATCACGAAGTACTACGGTCGGTGTGATCCGACATCTGAAGATCCCTACCTTGCTTGTGAAACAGAGCACGAGGTCATGCCTAAACAGACAGTCATTGTTTTCGTTATTTTAGCATCCATCGGTGCACTGTTAGGAGGGGAGGCGCTCTCCTCTTTTGCACACTTTGCTATCAATGAGATAGGTCTACCAATTATACACGCAGCATTACTCTTGGTAATCTTTGGTGGCACACCTGAATATATCATCGTAGCAAGTAGTCATAGAAAGAACGAGCTCGAAATTGCCCTCTCCAACGCATTTGGAGGTATTGTCCAAGTCTTTTTCGTCATCTTTGGATTGACAATGATATTCTCAGGTATCATTGGATATATCGACCCATTACTTCTTGGAATCGATATACTACCTATAGATGTCTATTCAGTTGTCTTGTTATTGTTCGCATTTCCAACTATGTTCATACTGCGAATAATGATAACAGATGACTCAAAGATCAACGCACTAGAGTCTGTGGCAATGATTGCAGTCTTTGTGATGATGCTCTATATACTCCTCGTTTATGGTGGAATTTGATTAACTCTGCAAATGTTGAGGATGCACTAGTAGTGACGGTACTCTCCCAGAGTCTGAACCTTGATGATGCATTCGATGCAGACGAACTCGTCAGCCTCCTCTGTTTTACCATGCTTTATACCGACAACATCTTCTCCAACAAATGCAATTTGTCCCTCTGCGACAATCATCATTCCTGGTCCATAGAATCTCATTCGTTCTCCCGACTTTGCAGCCTTGAGTAAAACACTCCGCAGCGTTGCTTCTTTCTCGAAGTCCGACATAATATAGTATATCTCCTTCTTCAGAAATAAGCCTTAGCAAAGAAATGAGATGAGGCGCACCTCAGGGTTGAGATGCTCCACTTCTGAATCCTAGATGATTCCGACCTGCTTTCCGACCTTCTCATATGCTGCTAGAGCTTGGTCGAGCTGGTCCTTGGTCAGACCAGAGTTCATCATGTTTCGAATCCGAGCCTTGTCACGTGCAACCATCGGGAACACGATTGGTAGAGCAAGGATTCCCTCCTTGTAGAGACCATCGCTCAGTGCGACTGCCTTTGAACTCTCGCCGCACATTGCAGGAATGATGGGTGTCTGGCTGTTACCTGTGTCAAAGCCCATCTGCTGGAGACCTTTGATGAAGTACTCACGGTTATCCCAAAGTGTCTTGACATGTTCCTCCTCGGTTTCGAGGACATCGATAGCCGCTATACACGCAGCTGCGGTCGCAGGTGGGTGTGAGGCACTGAGGAGCCAGGATCGACTCTTGTTCAATGCATAGTTCACCATGTCGCGACTTCCTGATACGTGACCACCCATGACCCCAAACGCCTTTGAGAATGTCCCCATCTCGAAATGGACATCCTTGTGGGAGAGGTTGAAGTGTGAAACAATTCCACGGCCTCCCTTTCCAAGGACAGCTTCGCCGTGGGCATCATCGACATAAATCATTGCTCCGTGTGGTTTAGCAGCCTTCACAATGCCATCCAGAGGTGCGATATCTCCATCCATGCTGAACACTCCATCGGTGATAACGAGCATCTTCACTGGGTTTTCTTTCTCGGCTTCCGTCAATACCCTCTCTAGGTCTGCAACATCATTGTGCTTGTACACAAAACGTGTCGCCTTTGTCAGACGAACACCATCGATAATGCTTCCATGATTCAACTCATCTGAGATGATGGCATCCCCTTTGTCGACAAGTTGTGGGATTAATCCTTCATTGGTAGTGAAACCTGCGCTGTAGGTCAGTGAGGATTCAGCACCCTTGAACTTGGCTAGTCTTCGTTCAAGCTCCAAATGTAAATCCATGGTTCCTGCGATAGCTCTGACTGAGCCTGAACCAACACCATGGGTCTTGATGGCTTGAAGAGCGGCTTCTTTCATCTTAGGATGGTTACTCAGGTTGAGGTAGTTGTTGCTGCAAAGCATGATTACCTCCTTCCCATCAATCTTTGCACGAGGGGTTGAAGGACCTTGTAACTCCCTGATTTTCCAGTCAAAATTCTGTTCTACTAGTTTATTATACTCGTCTCTCATCCAACCTGTGGGATCTCTCATAGTATTCACCGTAAATCCAAACGGTATAGTGCCCCTCAATTATGGGCCATACACACTCCCGCGCCGCGAATTTTCGACTATATATGACCTTCGTTTCGTACTTTTTCAAACAGATTCAGATTTTGAGAACTGTTCGAGGCATTAACCTCGCCACTATTTCACACATTTGGAGGTCCAGAGTGCGTCTTACAACTTCTCTGCCCCTATATGTATATTCCAACTCCCGTGGATTTGAAAAGACCTTTCTTGATTCATGACCGGTTGCCATGTCAGTAATATAATAACGTGTCCCGTTGCTCGCTTCAATGACTTGTTCAATTCCAAGAATTGATTGAAACTTATATCCTCCCCCATGAGGTAAAATATTGGTATTCAGTAGTCTATGTTTTACATTGTGTTTCTCAGCGCGCCTTGTGAAACCCAAATGCTCTATTATATCCTCATTGAAATTCGGATGACCGCGAACTAGATATGCTGGTAAATCCGCTCGAAGTGCAATTGGCAGAAGGTCATCATTATCTTTGCCATGAATATCTTGACAACCAAGAAGATGTTCATTCATATTTCTCAATCCTTGGTGTATTGGATTGCATATCTCTGTGAATTCACCAAAGATTGCTTCTGCAGCTTTCAAACGTTTCTTCATACTAAGTTCACAAGCAAAGTCATTCAATTGAAGGTACTCAGATGCATTCTCATCTATAACAACCCATGTCTTTCCAAAAGGCGTATCGATCTCTTCAGACATATCATTTAGTTTCTTACTTCTGTGGCGATATAACCCAAAGCCAAATTTAGTATCATTGTCTCCTTTAAGTTCCGGTACTGAACCATGTATGATGAAAACATAGTCGTATTCAGAGTCTGCAGAATTATCCACTGGTTTGTATCTAAATAAGTCGATGAAGTGGTTGCTGACTGCAAAATCCCACTCTATTGGAATTCCATCAATGATTTCATCTGTACTAAGAACAGTACTGATATTTTCAATAAGCGCGTGCATAGGGGGTAATGTTTCCAATCCCCCCACAAGCATCCCACAGGCATTAGGCATAGCATCTAGAAACACTAACTTTTGCTTTCCATCCCCCCAGGATAACTTTCCACCATAACCAAGCCCACTTTGCCACCTTCGAACGTTACGAGTGACAGTCGCATCTGGTGCACTAACAAAAGTAGCATCAGGTTCTAGTGAGTGTTGATTTTGCACCCAATGAAACTTAGCAAGTCCATATTTCATGTTTGTAACACACAAAGCATTTGCAGAATCCTGTAAACCACTTGAGAAAATATGATCCTTCGCTCTCTCCAACATTTGACTTCTTGTTAAATTTTTGAAGCTAGTCATAGACATTCTCCACTCTTAGTTTTTTTCAGATAACTTATTTTACGAGGTCTTTACGAGTCCCTCTTGGTCGAATAAATGCCTAATCGATGCCATCCGCGATTGTAAACGGTCTTCGATAATTAGTAGGAATTCAAGAAGCTCGTGGTGCAAATTGTCGCCTAATTTTCTACTATAATCAAAGTTCAGCTTTGCATAATCAAACTTGCGTTTTTCCATATATTTTGTCAGAATATTCTCCATGCTTCCTGTTTTCCCAACAAACCCTCTTAGAAGTCCCATTAAACCGAGTCGATCCAGTGTATCCGCATCGTATACAATTCTCTCTTCTGTTGTAACTGGAGGAATCTTTGATGTTGGGGTATGTCTTATTACCACTCGAGCTACTGCATCACGAATTTTTGGGTTAACCTGAAGCCCATCAAGATATTCTTCAGCTAAGGTGCCGCCAAGAAGACCATGTATATGATCAAAAGCACGATTTGTCTTTCCAATATCATGCAGTAAGGCTCCAGCGAAGCAGATGAAGGGATCTACTTTCTCCTCTATGTTTTTAGCTATCTCAATGGTATAACGACAGACTGTAAAAACGTGGGAGTAGTCATGACTGTCACTTACTGCATGTGCTTCCCTGACGAATTCCTGCATTTGGAGTAACATCTGGAGCTCTTTATCTGTTAACAACCGTGCGAAGACCATTTTACTCAAAACAATACTGGTAATAAATGAGTTAAAGGCATCGCATACTAATGGAGGACTGTTAAGACAATCTGTCAGAACTATTAACTATGTTTGATGAATGTACCTTCACGATATTCTCGAAAAGCTAAGTCAAGTTCTTCTCTATTGTTCATAACAATTGGTCCGTACCAAGCGATAGGTTCTCCAATTGGCATCCCTGAAACTAACAAGAATCGAAGCCGCTTATCTTTTGCTTTGGCAACTACTCGTTCTCCATCCTCGAACAGTACCAGATGCTCAGATTTGATGAGTCTGTCCATATTCTCATCAAAGTATCCCTCACCCTCGAATACATACACAAACACTGTGTGTCCTTTCTTCACAGAATGAGTAAATTCTTTGCTAGGAGGGACAATCACATCCATGTATTCTGGATCCGTTACAATCTCACTTACTGGTCCGCATGTGCCATCCAATTTTCCACAGATGATTCTCACACTCGAACCATCTTCTCTGACAATCTCGGGTATTTCTGATGATTTAATGTCCTGATATCTTGGATGCATCATCTTGCTTGAGCTGGGAAGATTTGCCCATAGCTGAAAGCCCATCATAATATCATCAGAACGATGTGGCATCTCTTGGTGGATTATTCCACTTCCAGCAGTCATCCATTGTAAGTCGCCAGATTCGATAGATCCACTATTTCCTAGGCTATCCTCATGCTTCACCTGACCTTCAATCATATAGGTGATTGTTTCAATCCCTCGATGAGGGTGCCATGGAAACCCCTTCATATAGTCGTCGGGATTTTCTGAACCAAAATGGTCTAGCAGCAGAAAAGGATCCATTAGCTCTTTTTCATGGTAGCCGAATACACGCTTAAGTCGAACCCCAGCACCTTCGATGGTTGGCTTTGCTTTCATAATTGTCTTAATTCTACGAGTCTTAACCACTACTATATTCTCCATCGAGAATTCATTTTGAATATCAAGGACTTCACAATTGTGAATTTAAGTATTTTATAAGTGGCAACACATGAATACCATCACTTGATGATCTTTCTTATCTCATTTTGATGTGTGAATATTATCATTGTGTAACCACAATCAAGGCAGACAAAAGCAACCTGCTTGATATGGGTCTTCCAATCGACCTGTAAGTTCGCGTCGAACAATATGTACGGACCATTCAGGTTCCTACCTCCACAGTTTAGACAAATTTTTGGACCCGCTATTGTTATATCTTCTTCCATGTCAGATTTTTGCTCCATTTTATCCACCTCACGTGTTACCTCCAAAGAAAGATGAGAGGTGAATTGACAATTGACCAAGAAGGTAGGTAACACCAACAGCTTCCATATCGCTGAGAAAACCTGGATGTGTCAATCTATAACCTATGATGTAGTCAGATATGAAGAATAAGATAAATCCCAGAAATAGACAGATACTAAATAATTGAGGAAATTCATCAAATCTCTTTGAAAGACTGAATGCTACGACTGAGATGAGTAGAAGTCCATAGCCAAATATCCCAGCACTAATCACCATATCTGTTGGATCATAAATCGTGAAGACAAACAAGATAATTACAACAACAATGCAGAGGACCCAAATACCTAGGTTTCTTGTTATTAACCTAGGTTTTTCATTACGAAGAATCAAAGGTGAACGGTCTTTGAGAGCCAACAAATAGAATACATGTCCTAGTGTAAACATCAAGATTCCGTTGATAAGACTCTCTTCTGGAATTATGTAGAATACTTCGGCCATGAGAAGGTCTCCAATGAAACAGATAAACATTGCAATGAACATGAAAAGGACAAATCGTGACCAATTTGCATCCCCTCTTTTGTCCACGAAATTAACCAAAGCTATGACAACAATCATTGCTGAGCCTGAAAGAAAGATCCAATTTGGCTTGGGTTCACCAACAATAACAACGAGAAGAAGAGTTGTGATCAGAACTGCAATTACAATCAATACCCGTAGTATACCAATTGGTGTTTTCAACGAACTTTCCATCCAAAACTCACCTCGATGAGATGTCCATAGATTGAATATCATTCAAATGTTAAGGATTCCGGAATGATTTGTTAGGTTAGAAATCATGTTTATCAGGAACGCCAAACAGACAATACATCATGTATTCCGGAAAACTTGTTCGTCTTCGAGCTCTTGAAACATCCGATCTAGAAAATATCACGAAGTTTTACAATACACTTGAGCTTAGACGATTTTTGGGTCCCCCCTTAGTGAGGTCCAGAGAATATATGGAAGAATGGATTGAGCAAGTTGCCAAATGGGACCCTTGGAAAGATGGACACCTACTGATGGCTATAGAGGAGAGAAGGATTGGTGAGTTCTTAGGAATCGCTCGTTTTGAAGATGTCCGACTACCACATAATCGTGCAGAAATTGGTATATCAATATATGACCCTAGTAAGCGAGGAAAAGGGTATGGAACTGACGCGACACTTGTTACGCTATGGATTGGATTCAATATACTTGGATTAAACAGCATCTATCTCGATACAATGGAAGATAATGAACGGTCAATCCATGTGTATGAAAAGATTGGTTTCAAGAAGGTTGGCATTTTAAGAGAAACTGAATACATAGATGGGTCTTACAAGGGACTTCTAATCATGGACATCCTTAGAAAAGAGTTTCAGGAGAAATATCCTTTGAATTCCATTTTGGATTTCCATTAGTTATTCTCCGGTACATTCAAATCATTTCGACTCGAATGAGAATCTGCGTAAGGAGGTAGTTAGCCATTATTCCACCTAGCAACCCATCTTCTGATTTTGATGTACAAATGTATCTAGATATTCTTAGAGAAGACCCTCCTTTAAGGAGATATGTGTCAAGAGGAGATACGCCAGATGATGTTGATATCCCTGGTCCTCATCAAGAGGCTGATCGTGCTATCTTTCGTGTGGCAAGATTCACGATGAAAGATCGCACACCCCGATTTCAACCGATACTTGGTGCAGCTGGAATGGGGAAGACACATCTCTATTGGGTTATAAAAGAACAAGAAGGTCTTTTCGCAGCAGGTAAATTTCTTGCTGTATATGTTCCATCACCACCGTTTCCAGTTCGAATACCACTCCATTTTCATGCCTGTATTGTCGACGAAGGCGGAGATGAGCTGTTCGAAGACACTGTTGATATGCTATTAACAAAGTTTGGAGGCGTGAAAGGAGTAACACATGAGGTTTACGATTACAACTATGCAATGGAACGGCTTCTTGTAGACTATCCAGGAATCTCAGCGGATGCTGCCAAGGCTCTCCTTAGATACAGACTAGATCCAGCAACTAGAGACCTTTCACGTAGGTGGCTGCTTGGCGATACTTTGAGTGAAACTGAGCTAGAGCGACTAGGAGTTCGTACATTCCTTGAAGAAGATGATGTTACATTTGCCATGCTTAAGATTTTGACTGAGGGTTCATCGAGACCTATCGTTTTGTTTGTTGATGAGATGGAAGGACCATTCAATGCTTATGGCGAGGAGGCCGAACGTCACTTCTTAGAAATCCTAAAACGCCTCTACAATGAAACAAAAAATGTCATTATTGTCGCATCTTGTTTAACGGAGATTTGGGACCGAATATACGCTCTAGCTGATGGTCCAACAAAATCAAGGATGGAAGCCCCCATTCACCTAAAACCATTCACAAAGGAAGATGTATCTGCCTTTGTTTCTGAAACCATGGCCAAGTATTGGGAACTTCAGAACATCGAGCCCCCTCCTGATCCGTTATTTCCATTTATAGAAAGAGATATTGAAGCCGCATTTTCTAAAAGTGAGGGGAATCCTCGAGAGGCAATTCGTTTTCTAATTCCTAGATTGGATGAGATTGTGTTTGAAAAGAAAGAAGCAGAGATTGTGCCGCAAGAAGACTATGTTATCAAGCTAACAGCATCAGTCGTTCTTAATTCAATTGTACAAGCAATAACCCTTGCGGCAAATCCTCTTGGAATCGAAGTTGAACTTAAGGTTTCGGGAGCTGGAACACAAAAACAAGAAGCAACAATCCTTAACCTGACGAAGGAGGGTATAACTCAATCTATTGGTATTGATTTGCCCAATGTAAAAGAGTGGGATCGAAGTGGAGGCGTCGCTGCTTACTATTCTGCAAATCGTCTTAAGACTGTCTTGGACACAAATACTGCCAAAGCTGCTGTGATTGCAGTTCCAACATCCACAAAAGGTACTAAGTTTGAAGCCATAATTGAGGAGCTTGGAAGTGCACTGCTAACACTTCGGTTTGATGAGGACACCGCAACTTCATTTGTGCGTGAAACTAGTGAAGGTACTCTTCCACACGGATACGCAGAGTCCTTCACTGGACTTGTCGACGGATTGTTTAGCTAGTGGTATCTTCTTCGATAATACCAGATTGAAAACATCAAAATTGAAACAGATGTCCCTCCCACACCCAGGATCCAATAGAAGGTTTCTCGTCTGATTTGCTCATATTCCAGACATGGGTCTGTAAATGAGAATCTCACAGATATTATACCATCAGGATTTTCCGCAAAAAGGTCTGTTTCAAAATTAATTTCTTCATCTCCAAAGGTATCAAAAATAACATAGAGATCTGGTCTATAGTATCCTAAATCAATCCAGAAATTATACCTATGCTCACTCTCACAAGTGAAATATCCTCCACAGGAATAATTTGAGATGGTCCAAAGATAGAGTACTTCTTTGTCCTCTACTCCATAATCCTCAAAGTCAATGATGAAGCCTGTGATTGATGGATACAGTTCTAAATATGGAATACCTAGTAAGGCAACAAACAATTCGCATGTATTGCCTTTGTTATAAATCATGAAATAGAATTCATCGGTCATACTATATGGTAAGAACTCCACCACAACTCTTGTGTCACCACTGCTCTCTAGCCTATATAGGTAAGGACTCGTACTCTCAAAGTACGTAATAGAAACTGTGTTGTCTTTTGGGTCATCCACATCCTCCAGGTTGAAGAGATTCGTATATTGGAAATCAATTTCATCTATGGAAGAGAAGGTGATATTGTATACTGCATTATCTACAGGATCAAGATTCCTTACTGCTGTAACGTACTTGGTCTGACCAGTACCTTCAAAGACACACCTGCAGGTGTAGTTGTTTTCTGTTCCACAAGTAGTGATGTATTCATAGTTATAGGAGAAATCAGTGTAGTTGTAGATGCTGATTGTGAGTTCTGGCCAACCAGTAGAGCCTTCAAATTCTAGAGCTGTAATGTTAATTTCAAGCTGAAGACTATTCATTCCTCGTATCCAAATAACGAAGAATTGTGTTGTGCCTCCGGCAATACCTTCCATGTCGTAATCAACTATAGTGATGCTTGTAGCTTGCACTTCTTGAAAATTGAGTAAGCTAAATGGATTAAAAACTAGGAAAAGGGCTAGAAAGATTGCTACGACTCGTTTTGTCTCAATCATCATAGTCATCAAGACATTACAAACCACAATTTAGACATTGAGTGAGTTGCTTTACAGTACTGGCTAAGTCCCAGGCTCAATATCTTGATCATCCCTTTTTGCCCAGACTTCAGGTATAATCAAGATTAATACTAGGAGAATGAGGACAACAGGCAATACTCCAGGAGTTTGTAAGAAGAGAGTGATGTTTCCAATCCAGGGAATCGCAAAGACTACAACTCCAACTATGTCATCATATGTCCGATAGTATGGGTCTTGGCGATCGTTGTTATCTCCCTGCGTATAGTATCTGTATTCTCCATCAACATTTTCAATTTGGATGACTCTGTGCACAACAGGCGCTTCAGTATGCCAATCAGCATTATAGACAATGATGTCCCCTACATAGATTTCGTTTGGTGCTCGTGATTGCAGGACAAGAAGATGTCCTCGCTCCAAGTTAGGATACATCGAATCACTTGTTACAACCACAAGTGGCGTTGGATTTCCCATTGCAACCATGAATATCCCGTAGCCACCAAGAGTAATCCCCACAACTAATAAAATAAAGAAACCAGTCTTCCCATATTCTGGCCACTTGTCCCACTTGAGTTTCTGACGAATTCTCTCCAATATTCTTTCGCCTTCTAAGTTTTGGATTATGGAGATTTAATAAAATTGACGAACTAATCATGACCATTTCTTTGTAGCGGAGCCAATTAAACCGAGAACATCTACCGCCTCGCCCTTGAGATCTGGTTTCCATTTTCGTACTTCTTTTACATGATCTGCCCCAGCTGCTGAGATCAGAAAACGCTCAAGGATTCTGAGATTTTGCTCATCCATCTCCGCTGCCTTCATTGCATCTCTTCCCGAAGGATAGCCACTTTTTGGTGTTTCAGAGGTAGCATTCAGATACCAAAAGTTTCTGATGATTTTGATTGCAATAATCCTTGCTGGGCATGGTTGTATCTTTTCTTCAAATAAGACTGTATCACCAGTTCGGATTTCGCTATCTGCAGGACGCAATTCTCCATCCATATCATAGATCTTTTCGTTGAACTCGAATAATACCTTCTTAGCTGCTTTTCTAAGAATATCGAGAGAAGTATCTACGATTATTCCCTCTTCAGTTTCCATGGTGTCACAATGTTCGTCCATATCAGTATCATTATGGATTTACATCTGTTTAATCTTTGCCTATTGAGTAAGGAATCGTCTTCACCTTACTTCTTAAAAGCCAGTTATCCAAGATTGAGGAAGTGAGCTCGTCATGAGGATACATACTGTAAAATCAGCGGGGCTTGCCGCTCTCTCTTATTTCATAAGCTCTGGAAACGAAGCAATAGTCATCGACCCACGTAGGGATGCAAACATCTACAAACACCTCGCTGATGAAGATGAATCAGAGATCGTATATATCTTTGAAACTCACAGAAATGAGGACTATGTAACAGGTTCTCTAGAATTAAAGAATATAGTTCCTGAAGCTCGAATAGGACACTCAAATCAAACAAACTTCAAGTATGGCGATGACAATGTTGCAGACGATGAATCTTTCACCATTGGAAATATGAAGGTCACATGTGTACAAACACCCGGGCACACAGATGACAGTATCTGCTATATCGTTGCAGACCTTTCAGTCGGTTCTGATCCTATTGTAGCATTCACTGGTGACACCTTGTTTGTGAATGAAGTTGGACGAACAGATTTAGTTGATATCAAGAAACATGAATTAATGTCAAGAAAATTATACAACAGCCTTCATGAGAAACTTCTACCAATTGGAGATGGTGTTATTATCCACCCTGGACATGGAGCTGGATCTGTGTGCGGTGGGGATATTAGTAACCGAGAGTTCTCAACAATTGGTTTTGAGAGAGCAAACAACATCTGGTTGAGAATGGCTGAAGACGAATTTGTGGAGTCCAAACTTCGCCAACAGCTCACCCTAGCTTCATATTTCAAACACTGTGAACATTTGAATACAATTGGTCCACCAATTTTGGCGGATCTCCCCGAGCCCAATGAGCTTGACGTTGAAAAATTCAGCAATCTATTGAAAGATGATAACCACCGAGCTATTGATACACGCTCTTCAGCCGAGTTCCTTGAAAGTCATATACCTGGCTCGATAAGCTTGAGTATCACAAACATGGGACGATTAGCAGGACTGTCTTTACGTCCTGAACACACATTCTCTATCATCTTGAGAAATGACTATGAAGATCTTTCTCTAGCATCAACAATGCTTCATCGTATTGGTTTTGATAAAATAGTTGGATATCTAAAAAGTGGACTTGAGCAATGGGTTGCTAGTGGTCGTCAAACAGACTCCATTGAGGAATTGTCTCTAGATGAGTTTGGAGCTAGACAGACAAGACGTGAGGTGAAGGTGATTGATGTTAGAGAACCTCATGAGTTTGATATAGAACATATCGAGGATTCTCTCTCTTTCCCTCTCACAAAGCTGGAAGAGGCTGTTAAGAATCCTGCATTCAAGGGTCCGATAACAACTATTTGTCCTAGTGGTTTCAGGAGTACGACAGCAGCTAGTATTCTAAAGCGTCAAGGTGTTAAAGAAATTACAGTTAGCTTGGATGGGTTAAAGGCTTGGAAAGCTTTTGACTTTCCTCTAGAAGATAGACGAGACTGAATGGAGCGGATAAATCTGTACTGGGAAAGACCAACTTGCCGTTCTGATGTAATCGCTCGGGACGGAGTTGTTGCTTCTTCACAACCTCTTGCAACACAAGCAGGATTGGAAATAATACGAAAGGGTGGCAATGCAGTGGATGCTGCAGTAGCTGTAGCAGCTGTGCTTGATGTTGTTGAACCCTTCAGTACAGGTTGTGGTGGCGATGCTTTCGTGCTTATTCATTTGTCTGGTAGCTCTCGACCTTTGAGCTATAATGGGTCTGGTCGTTCTGGATCTCTTGTTTCTCTCCAAGAACTCCTTGACCTGGGTTGGACAAGCATTCCTGCTCGTGGTGGACCGCCTGTGACTGTTCCAGGAGCACTACATCTGTGGTGTTACGTTGTAGAGAAACATGGTGCGCTTGAGATGAAGGATATTCTTGCTCCAGCTATACACTATGCTCGGAATGGATTCCCAGTTTCACCAATCATTGCTCAGGATTGGAGAGGAATCATTAGGGTGTTGAAGAATGATTCAGCTCGTGAGATTTATGCACCCAATGGAAAGGTTCCAATCAAGGGTCAAGTTATGAATAACCCGGACTTAGCGAATACATTCGAGAGAATCATAGAGGATGGTCCTTCAGCCTTCTATTCAGGGAAAATTGCCGAGTCAATTGTCAATACTGTCCAAAAACATGGTGGGTTCCTGACAATGGAGGATTTGGCTGCACACAAAACAACGCTGACAAAACCAATCTCAGTTTCTTATCGCGGTATTGATGTGTTCGAACATCCTCCTAATAGTCAGGGGTTTGCTGCACTCTCCATGTTGAATATAATGGAAACCTTTGACTTTTCTGAATTCACTCCCCTCAGTACTGAGAGATACCATCTAATGATTGAAGCAAAGAAACTAGCTTACGCAGATTTGCATCAACATAATGCTGACCCAACGTTCTATGATATTCCCTTGAAAAAGCTTCTTTCCAAATCATATGCAAGGAACAGGGCAAAAATGATTGATGCAAATCACGCTATGACTGTCTATGCTCCAGGTCTTCTACTGGGTCAGGACACTGCATATTTTGCTACAGCTGACCGAGCGGGAAATGCAGTTTCTTTCATTAACAGTCTATACATGGGCATAGGAAGCGGCCTTGTTGCTCCTGGGACTGGGATTAAACTTCAAAACAGAGGACATCTTTTCTCCCTAGATTCAGAGCATCCAAACTGTTATGCACCAAAGAAATTACCTTTCCATACAATCATCCCAAGTGCGTTATACAAGGATGGGAAGTTGATGGGCGTGTATGGGATCATGGGTGGTGCACACCAAGCTCAAGCCCATGGTCAGTTTGTGAGTAATGTGGTTGACTATGGGATGAGTCCACAGGACGCCCTTGACTATCCAAGATTCGACCATGACCACTCAACTAATAAAGTGGGGCTAGAGAATGGAATTTCTCCTCAGATACAGGGTGAACTCAGGAAACGTGGTCACATTCTTATTCATGAAACTTCCTCCTATTTTGGTGGTGGTCAGGCTATCTTCAGACTTGATGAAGCTTGGATTGCTGGATCAGATTTTAGAAAGGATGGACAGGCTGCTGGTTTTTAAGAATCTAATAATTATGTGAAACTGATAGAGCATTGTGGTGATGTACATGAATCAGGAAGAGATACAATTTCGTGAGGAGAGTGACTTGTTGGGCACTAGACTGGTCCCAAGAAACGCTTACTGGGGAATTCAGACACTACGAGCGCAGGAGAATTTTGGCGTTTCTCTTGTCCGTTTATTCAACTATTCGACGTTAGTTCAATCTATGGTGATGGTTAAGAAGGCTTGCACGCAAGCGAACCACAACCTTGGACATCTCATTGATGAGTATGCTGAAGCAATCATACAAGCTTGTGATGAAATCATTGCTGGAAATCTTGAAGATCAATTTGTTGTTGATATGCTTCAAGGAGGTGCTGGAACATCTACAAATATGTGTGCGAATGAAGTAATAGCTTCTCGAGCCAATGAGATTCTGGGTGAACCTAGAAACACCCTGAGTCCAATATCTGCACTTGATCATGTAAATCTCTCCCAATCAACAAACGATGTCTATCCAACAGCAATCAAAATCGCTACAATCTATGGCCTTCGAGATTTATCAAACAATCTTCGGAGTCTTATCGACGCACTTGATGAGAAAGCTGACGAGTTCAAAGACATCCTAAAGCTAGGTCGTACTGAGATGCAGGATGCAGTTCCTATTACTCTTGGTCAAGAATTTGGAGCTTGGTCAGGAGCTTTAAAGAGAGACCTTCAGAGAATTGGCTGGGCTATAGACATTCTAAAGACACACAATATTGGAGCAACAGCAATCGGGACTTCACTTAATGCTGATCCAGAATATATAGAACTTGCCGAGAAATACCTTAGAGAGATTACAGGAATTACAGAGCTTACAACATCAGAGAACCTTGTTGATGATACTCAAAACTCCGATGAGTTCGTTCATGCCTCTGGTTTGCTTAGAGTCATAGCAACAAATCTCTCGAAGATTGCTGGAGACCTTATTCTACTCTCCTCTGGACCAATTGGTGGATTCCATGAAATTATACTTCCTCCAGTGCAACCGGGTTCGTCAATAATGCCAGGAAAAATCAACCCAGTGATTCCAGAAATGGTTACTCAGGTGGCTTTTCAGGTAATAGGCCATGATCTCGTTATTTCATTGGCTGCGCAATCTGGGCAACTTGAACTCAATGCTTTTGAGCCTGTAATTGCCTACAACTTCTTCCAAGCTCTAAAAGTGTTGAAGAATTCAATCCCAATATTCACAGAGAAATGCGTGAAAGGAATCAAACCGAATCATCTTGGGTTGGACATAGTTCATAGAAGCGTAGGCCTCGTCACAGCATTAAATCCAGTTATTGGATATAAGGCGACTTCTCAAGTGGCAAAGAAGGCATTAGATACTGGTCGACCAATCCGTGAAATAATCTTAGAAGAAGGTATATTGGATGCGGACTGGCTGGATGTTTTGCTTTCACCAAGAAGAATGACTCAAGCTGGTATTGCAGGACACGAGCACAAGAAATCGCAGGATCATGATGATTCTAAGTAATAATGTTCATCACGTATCCATTATCACATCATATGCTATGTTGTCAGCATGGTCACCAATTCTTTCCAAATTTCTCAGCGTTTCGACAAACACAGTGTCTGCTTGAGGGTCACATATTCCCCTTCTGACACGTTCAACGTGGGATGCTTTCAATCTCCTCTCCAGAACATCAACTTGGTCTTCGAGCCTCTCTGCAACTTTCGCGAGGTCCTTATTCCTAGTCTTTAGAGAGTTGATAGCTGTTGTATAGGTTTCTTCCACAAGTTCAAACATTTCTGTTATGTCATCAGTTCCCTGTTGAGAGAAAGTGATTCCATTCTTCAACTTATCAAGCACAAACTCAGCGATGTTCGAAGCAAGGTCTCCCACACGCTCAATGTCAGTGAGTATCGCCAGTAACTTTATTCGCCAAATTGTGTCTTCATGATTAAGCTCTTCTTCTCTGATTTTATCAATGAAATCTTCAGTACTCCTGCATCTCTCATCTACTTCTTCTTCAAGATTCATAACCTTTCTTGCATCTTCAAGGTCCTTCTTTAGAAGAGCAGTCTTGCTCAATGTGATCATTTCGATGGTTTTCTCTGCAGTACGGAGTGTTTCACGCTCAGACTCAAGAAGTGCAGCTTGGGGCAAATGTAACATCTCATCATCAAAGTAGTGTCTGCCAATGACCTCTCCTTTCTTGTCAGGAATCAACTTTTCGCAGAATCGAACTAACAAACCCACAAAAGGAATGAAAATCAAACTCACAATCACGTTGAATATTGTGTGAGCATTTGCTAGCTGGCGAGGAATATTTGTTAGATCCGGGTCTGTTAATTTCACTAAATCCGTAAAGCTTCCTAAGAATGGAAGAAAAATCACGACGCCTACAACATTAATCATAGTTTGAGCCATAGCAGTACGTTTTGCGGGAGAAGTGGCACCTATCGCTGCAAATAGCTCTAGGAAACAAGTTCCTATGTTGGCTCCCATCACAAGCGCAATCCCCGGGCCTAAATCGATTGCACCTGCTCTTCCCATTGCAATTACTAGACTTGTTGTAGCAGAGCTACTTTGAGTTACTCCTGCTATAAGTGCACCAATCATGATGCCTACTATTGGATTTGCTCCATATTCATTAATGAGTGTTCTAAAAAACGGATAATCTGATGTTAGATCTTCACCACCCATCTTCATGAAATCCATTGCCAAAAATAGGAGGCCAAGACTGAAAATAACAGTACCTGTAAGCTGAATCTTCTCATTCTTTGAGAACATTTTCATGAAGAATCCGATTGCCACAAGAGGCCAAAATGCCATACCAATATCAAAGGACACAAGCTGTGCTGTTACAGTAGTTCCGATCTCAGATCCAAGCATGACATTCACTGATTGTCTAAATGTCATCATGCCTGCATTTACAAAACCAATCAAAGTAAGAACAGTGATACTCGAACTTTGCGTCATGAATGTTGCAGCAGTGCCTGCTCCCATTCCTTTGACTGGATTATTACTGACTTTTTCCAGAATTCGAACAACTCGTTTACCTGAAATCTTCCCGAGTGTTTCTCGAAGAAGAGTTACACCATACATAAAAAGGGCAAGCCCGCCAATGATGTTGAAAGCAATCGTCAGTTCTTCCCACATTGCCAACGGGTGTGCTACCCCTCATATGCTACATATGAATCTTGTGAGCAATCAATTATGGTTCAAAAAGATTTGATGCTCCGAGAAGATCTTCCGGAGCTCAAGTTTGGAATACTAACTTCTCCTATGGCGTGTGAAACCTGAGCATGCATAGGACTTGATGCCTTCTTTTTCAAGTTCGTCAAGAATCAAGTTCATCCCGATTGAATCCGAGCTATCATGCCCTGCAATTACAACATAGAGGCCTTCGTCTTCACATGCTTTCTTGAGGTTTTCAGGCATATGCATTGTAACTATTGTACTTACTCCTGCACTTGCTAATTTTGGAATTGATTTTGGCCCTGCAGAGGTCCCCCCGGTGAAGAAGACAAACTTTTCTCCTACACTCCCGTTAGAGTTACCAACTAGAATCTCTGGTCCTGCGCCAACTTTCTCCGCTTCTTGGTATTCAGGAATCTCAAGGAGCGAGTTCACCAGGTCGCCCAAGGTTTGGGGATTATTCTCCTTAAGATACTTGTTTAGAAATTGATAGCCAAGTGAGTCTGCTGGGGTATGTGCGCACATGAATGGCATGTCAATCAACCTTGCAGCATCTATTGATTGTGTGTGGTTTCTTGCTTTGAAGTTGAAATGCACCTCTTTCATTCTTGTAGCCATTGCTGACTCTGCTTGAGCGATAGGTACACCTACAGCAGCCCACTGCTCCGGCTGAATGTTCATGACATAATCTAATTTTGACATCCCAATCCCGTGTGGATGATGAGCAAGAACCAGATCCACTTCTTCGCCCTTCTGTGTGAGGGTGTCTGCAAGAAGAATCTCACCTGTTCCTATGTCAATACCGCAGAGTAAACTAGTTACTTCTCTATCTTTATCTCCATATAGAAGTCTGCAGTCTGTATACGGATTCCAGATGACGTCTTTATCTGCTAGTTCCTTTTTTTTCCCCTCAAGCTTTTCTAGATCCTTTTTCGACTTTTCCAGAATCTGATTGACCCTTTCCCTCCCTCTAGGATCAGCATCAATTCCCATTTCCACTATCTTTCGATAAATATCACCTAGTTTCATGTTTTTGAAATAATTTATCTCCGGTTTGAACCTTTCGAAAAACGCTAGAATGGGCCCGAGTTAATCAGATACATGTGTTTTGCCTAATATCCACGTTCAAGGTCTACTATGTTCAGAAAATCTGTTCGTCCTTGCGTAAATCGAGTGATGTTTTCTATCACCTCATCCCAACGTTCAAGATCATCCATTGGTGATGCTCCTCGGTGTGGTGATAGGACAACATTGTCAAGTTCATGGAATGGGTAATGAAATGGGTATCTTCTGTCCTCTTCACCTGGTTCTGGTTGATACTCATACCAAACATCAATTGCAGCGCCTGCAATAATTCTCTCAGACAATACCTTGAACAGCGCGTATTCATCTATTACAGGACCTCGAGAAATGTTCACAACAAGTCCATCGTTCCCCAAAAGTTCCAGTTCTTTTAAACCAATTAATCCTAGGGTTTCTGGAGTTTGTGGTACAGCAACTATTAGTGTGTCAATCTCACGAAGGAACTCACTTAGTTGAGATGCTTTATATTTTATTGCAGTTGTTGGAAGATCCTCTGTTTTTCCTTGCCAGCTGTTTCTACAAATGAAGAAATCAACGTTGAATCCAGAAAGGAATCTGTGCACTTTTTGATTTACAGCTCCATAACCAAGGAAACCGATATTTCGGTATCTCAAAGGTTTGGACTTGCCATAGTTATCGCCTCTTCTCCAGAGACCATCAACCATCCAATTATGGTGCCGGATGATTTTGTTTGTTAAAGCAAGTAGCAAAGCCACTGCATGTTGAGCAGTGAAATAGGTGTTACCATGTCCATTGACAAGAACTACATCTCTTTTCTCAACTAGCTCTTTAAATGGTTCAATATGGTGTTGAACACCAACTCCTGGATTAATGAATAGACTAAGATTCTCAGCTGAATAAAGAAACTCTCTAGTTGGACGCCATCCAACGACAATATCAGCTTTTGGAGCATGCCTAAGATACACTTCTTCTGTTTCTTCCTCTGGAAATATCAAATTCAGATTCTTGAGGTTGTCAAGACCTCTCCGGAGATAGTCTTCTAATTCTTTTTGTGGCTTCCAGATAAAAAGAACATTAATTACTCTCATGAAGAAAATCCACCCTAAGTCACCTTAATAGCTCTTCTGCATCTATTATTTTTGAGCCATGGCAAAAAAGTCAGCTTTTCTTTCCAATGATTAAATAATGATTACAAATTATAACTATCAATTACAAAAAGTAACTCAAACTACTATTATTTTAAACATCAAGTAATCATTAGAATTATTATGAATTAAGTGTATTATATACCAATTATTACATCTTGTAACCATCACTTATTACAAGAGGAGGAGAGATTGTATGGGAAAAGCATTCTCTGTGGTATCATGGAATGTGAAACATTTCAAGTCCCCGAAAGCAAGAGCAAATAGAGCTGTGTCTTTTCTTAAGTCGCAGGACGCTGATATCATTGCACTTTATGAGCTATTTGGAAAGGATGTCTTTGCTGAAATGGTGAAGGAGTTTCCTGGGTATTCATTTTATATAACTGAGGGAAAAAGCTCCCAAGAGATTCTCCTTGGTGTCCGAAATAATCTTGATGCATTCATTACTCAGAAGCTTGAGTTCTCATCTGGAACGACTCATATTAGTCCAGGCCTCTTAGCGACAATTATCCATGATGGAAGTCTATATCCAATGCTCTTTATGAACTTGAATAGTGCACCAACGACTCAAGGAATGGGGCTTCGCCACGAAATGATGGAAAGAGCATTCAAGTATCGCCAACGTTTAGACAAACTTGCATGGGAAGTTGGAGACCCTAAAGTAAACTATATCTTCCTTGGAGATCTCGAAACTATGGGTATGAACCATCCCTATGGTAGGAGTATTGATGCTTACACTGAGCTTCGCAAGTGGGATGATGAAGAGTGTAAAAAATACAACATGCGTCGACTACGAAAGTCACATGACCTTACTTACAGAAGTTGCGATGGCAAACAAGAGGGTGACTATGACCATGTCTATGTGGCAGAGCACCTAAGTTTTACAAAGTTTGGCGATGCTGAAGTAGATGTAAGAGGCTGGGTAACAGAACCTGAAGACTCACAAAAAGAATGGCGTGAGAAGTACTCCCCGCACTCTTTGATATACTTTGAAGTTCACAAGGTTTGAGGACAAAATAAAGGAAAGGGAGCTATCAGCTCCCATCCAATACGAGATTAAATGACTATCTTGCGAATTCCCATTGTCGACTTCTTGAAATGGCATCACGTTTTCGCTCTACCTTTTCGACATAATAGTCAGATTCACGAGATTTGTCAAATAGCGATTTCTTTTCAAGAGACTCCTCATACTTTGAGTGCATCCAATCAAGCAGATACACCTCTGATGGTAGAATTAAAATCACTAACCCGGGGATCCATAATAGCGGTAACAGTAGTGTCACTGCAAGAAGCATACCTCCAATTATCCACAAATGTTTTGATAGAGTCAACCCTTGACCTAGTTGCGAATAAGAGATTTGCTTGATTCTTGCTGACAGTTCAAGAATAAGCCTCTTGTTATGCTTTTTTTCTTGCATCTGATTTCACAGCCTCTCTCTCTGGTACTATTGCGGTTTTCGTCGCAATCATTTTTTTTGAGATATATACTATTACACAAATAATGTAATAAGTATTACTATTACATGATACATTCCTATGAGCGGCAACGAACTTCTTCTCTCTTATAAGAAAGCTAAAACTACGCACAGGCGAAATAAGAAAAGTACCTTTTCTTGAGATATTATAAGCATGTCAATCTCTCCTACAAAATTACGGTATATTGAAAAAATTCATCTCATTAGTCGTGATGCTCGATTCACAATTGCCTCCTGGGCATTGTGGGCTTTCGGATTTGGGATAAACGACGTTTTATTCAACTTATATCTCCTTGAGGCTGGTTTTGGCGAGGACTTCCTAGGATTCTTCCTCTCAATCGCTATGTTTCTGGCTGGCAGCCTCGCAATTCTTGCAGGAATGGTTGCAGATCGATACTCCCGTAAAAGGATCCTTCTTATGGGTAGCGTAATTATGCTGTTTGCGATACTAATTCAGTACTCTTCTTTGAATCCAATTCACCTCTTAACTTCTCAACTTCTCTATGGTATCGGCTTTGGATTTAGTGGTGTTTGTTGGCAGCCCTATACAGTAAGTGTCACAACTCGGGAAGAACGGGTACATGTATTCAGTGTTCGTTTTGCTCTGTACTTAGTAGCAAGTCTTTTGGGGTCTCTTACTGGTGGTGTCTTGCCAACAGTATGGACTAATCTTGGTTTTGCAGTAAATCTTCTCACAGCATACAGATTATCACTATGGACTGCTCTGATTCCTCTTACATTTGGAGTACTAATAATCATCCCCATGTCAACAGACCGAGTCCAAAACAATCATCGGTTTGGTTTCGGAAACATCCATAATCGTGCATTCATAGGTAAGTACGCCTTAGCATGGTCAGTTTCCGGATTAGGCGCTGGCTTGTTTGTGCAGTTCTTCAATGTCTACTTCAATCTCGCATTCAATGTTGATGAAATGACAATTGGATTCATCTTTGCAATCAATACACTTGTAATGGCCGCTGGGAATTTTGCATCACCAGCAATTGTGGATCGCATAGGCAAACTTGGTACCATCATATGGTTCCAGACACTATCAATTCCTTTTCTTGTAACTCTCTCTTGGTCACCTGTCCTGTCCATAGCAGTCATCGGGTATGTAGGTCGTGCTTTATTCATGAACATCGCATGGCCAGTAATGGATGTCTTCTATATGGAGGGACTAGAAAAGGAGGAACGGTCAACTGCAATGGGCGTGATCAATATGGGTGACTCTCTAAGCCGAGCAGTAGGTCTTAATATTGGTGGTTGGCTACTTGCCTCCGGATTTCTTAGATTACCTTTCGCTTTTGCAGCTATATTATATTCTGGCAGCATTGTGCTGTTCTATTGGTTCTTTGGAAGAGCTGATAAAGAACCTATGATAGAAAGTCAGGTTTGACAACTCTTAGTAGGAGGGGTAGACCTTCCATCAACCCCTCCGTGATTTACTCTAGAGAATAGTGCTTACTGTTGTCTGAATTAGCTTATCTGGAGGTAACATACGATGAACATTCCACCTGCATCGAAGCCAAGAGTGCCAATTGTGTGTATTTGTCGTCCATCAAGGTTTGACCAATCATCGGAAGTGTCTGTGATATGTCCGTTTATCACGGATTGGCCTATATCATAGACGAATATTCTTTTGTGGGTCCCTCGAATATCTACTATGCCTTCATATAAGTCAAAGTCTATCCACCATTCTCCTCAGAATCTATTTACTCCTCCTAGATCTATCGCGTCGTGGTTATCCCAATAGATTGTACCTACCTCATCATCATGGGTCGTTATGACTCCAGTCCACTCAACTGGATTTACTTGACTCCGAGTTCAGTAAATCTTACTCTGCCATCTGTATACTGAGAATCCTTTCTTTGCATCCACAGGCACCGCAGAAACCAGAGCCACTAGGAAGATTATACTGATTACAGCAACACCTATTCTCTTTGACATACTCATTACATTTCTCACCTCCCTACACGTGAGTGCCCTATAGTGTAACATAGCTAACTAATAAGACTCTCATTTAATTGAATAAGCTCGCACATTACAAAAATCGTGATAAACCACAGAATTGATGAGGTGTGGCCAGGACGCGGCAGAGCTCAATGTGGTAGGAGGGGGGGAGTTATGTAAATGAGGGCATGTTACGAAAACTAGGCCCTACCGATTCTCTGACCACATATTTTCTTAGGAGCTCTGGCCTATTAAGCTTGTTCTTCTGAGAAGAAAAGTACACCGTTATGCATGTTCACGCCAATCGCTATTCTCTGACTATGAAATAGGAATTTCAACTTCGAATGTTGTTTCTCTCTCTTGCAGCAGTCTAATCTTCCAGCCATGTGCTTCAACGAGACGCTTGACAATAGCTAAACCAAATCCTTGACCAATCTTGCTGGTAGTAAAACCACGCAAGAAGATCTTAGCACGCTGAGGCTCTGGGATTTTTTCTCCATCATTCCTTACCTTGATTTTAAATAAACCATCAGTCTTTGAAGCATTAACTTCTATCCTGTTTGGTTTCCCATGTCGGATTGCATTGTCGAAGAGGTTACGAAAGATTTGAGCAACTTTCCTTCTGTCTGCACTCACAACTGGCAGCTTATCTTGCGTATAGTCTACGCTATTTGGGATGATTGATTTTGCTACTTCCTCTACCAGAGAAGATAGATCAACATTCATGGTTTCCTCGATTATCAGACCAGCATCTGCGAGAGCCACTGAATGGTCTAACATTTCACCTGTTTCCTTCAACAAGATCCGTAATCTTGTGAGATAGTCGAAATCCTGTTCTTCTTGAACGAGCTCAATGAATCCGTACATATTATGAAAGATGTTTTTTAGGTCATGACTCATAGAGTGCGCGAAATCGCTAAGTTCTTCCTTCTGCTTCTTGAGCATCTCAAGAGCATTTTTCTGCTCAGTGATATCTGCCATTACACCTTCAATGTAGCCTTTTTCTGACCAGAGGCTGAGAGAAAAACGCATCCAACGCAGCTCACCATTTTTCGTTGACACAGGTAGTTCAGTGACAAACCGCTGTTGCACTCGAAGTTTCTCCTTCAGAAATTCCCACTCATTTGGCTGTTTGAGAATGTCAATAACAAAACTTGAGCTGTCGATCATTAAGCCTTCCTTTTCAAATCCCAATATACTTGCAAACTGGTCATTGCATTCAAGTATCAATCCATCAGAAATTCTAGCTCTAAATAATCCTACCAAAGCATTGTTGTACAATTCTTTGTAGCTTTCTCTACTCTCTATTAATGCCTGTTCAGCGAGAGTTCTATCAGTCACATTTTGTACATGAATTATGAAACCTTGAAGGTCTTCTTCTTTCCCATATTTTATGGGTGAATATACGCATTCAATATGAATTATCCCACTCTTGGTAGTATTGTAAAGGTCATTATCTTTAACTATCGAGAAATCAAACTTATACTGAGCAAACGCTAACTCTCCTCTGCGAAGACTCTCTTTTGCATATTCAGGAGTGTTAGGATCTGCAAACAAATCGAAGCCAACGAATTCCTCCAATGACTCTACTCCGAATAGGTCAAGTGCAGCCTTGTTTGCTCTAACGAGTATTCCATCCGAATCAAATAGTTCGATGCATATAGGCGACTCCTCAAAAATGGTACGGAACATCTCTTCATTTGCACGTAAAGCAGATTCAGTCAGTTTACGCTCAGTTATGTCTGTAGCATGCATGACATATCCTCTAGACATGCCATTTTCATCCAGAAGTGATGACAAAGTGACATCCATATATACGACATCGTTACGAGATGTCTGAAGGATGCCCTTGGCTTTAACATACTCAAAATCCCATTTATACATAAATCGATAGACATTGCCATTGCGAATATTTTCCAAGACATCGTCAGGCAAATTCGACTCTTCAAATAGATTAAGCCTAAAAGCATCTTCCTTGCTCTCTAAGCCAAGTAAATCAAGACCTGCTTTGTTAATGTCTAATAGAAATCCCTCCGAGTCGAAAATGCCCACTGCTCCAGGTGCGTGATCAAATACTCCTTGCCACCACTTCTCTCGGATTTTCTCAGTTTCAGTCACAACATCCATTTTGATTTCACTGGCAGAACAGAGAATCGCAGTGACTTTTCCATCTTCATCGGTCATGACTCTATCTTGACAGATAATCTTCTTTTCTACACCTTCTGGTGTAATGATCACCATCTCACAGGATCCACCTGGTCCACCGCCAATAAGAGATGAGAGATACTGTGCAGCGGTTTCTCGACTATCTTCAGGGATAAACGATTCAATCCAGTTTCTACCTACAATATCTTTCTCTTCGCAGTTGAGAAGTTCACCTCCCTTTTGGTTTATCATTGTTATATTGAACTTAGGATCTAGAGCCAGAATCATTGTGCCAGCAAGGTCGAGATACCTTTGCGCTTTATCTCGTTCTTCTCTAAGTAGTATTTCTTGCTGAACTCTCGTGGTTATATCTTGGACTGTCCCCATCATGCGAACCGCATTTCCATCCTCATTAAACGTAACTTCAGCTTCTTCGTGAACGAAACGTATCACTCCATCAGGAAGTACAATCCTATGGTCTATGCTATACTTCTGATTGTCATGAATAGCTTTGTTAACTGATTCACGGACAAAATCTCTATCATCAGAATGAACTGAGTCGAGAAATGCATCATAGGTTGCTTCAAACTCTTGTGGGGCTAATCCGAATATCCGATAAATCTCATCTGACCATGCGATGTTATCCTCGATAATATCCCAATCCCAATGGCCTAAATGAGCAATACTTTGAGCTTCAGCAAGCTTAGCTTCACTCTCACGAAGTCTCCGCTCAGACTCAACGAGTGCTCTCTCGGTTCTACGCTTTTTTACAGATGTATGGATGTAATATGATAGCTCAGCATACAACCCTTCGATCTCAGATGAACTTTTTCGAATATAATAGTCCGCCCCAAGATTGAGTGCTTGAATTGCGATTTCCTCTCGACTTTTCCCAGTGAAGATGATGATGGGGATATCAAACTCGTTTACTCTGACTTGTTCAAGAATATCAAGACCTGTAGGTTGGTCTTCACCAAGATCGATATCGCATACAGCAGCATCGAATTTACCTTCTAAAAGAAGATTCATCGCTTCCTCAGGTTTTTCCACAGGCACAATCTCATATTCTGAACTTTGCCGCTTCAAGAACTGCTCACTAAGTTCGAGATGCACTGGGTCGTCGTCTACCATAAGAACTCGGATGACCATCTTAATACACAGCCCCATTTTGAAATAATCAACTACCTTCTTATTATCTTTGACAAAATAGAGAATTAGGGGGAAACATCTGCAAACCTTATATCGGTCTAGATACTCTGTCGTGTATACTTAGGGAGGTAACTCTTATTGGGAATCCCATTGTTTGATGGTATCGGTGTCTTCTTCAGAAAACGGAGATACCTTGCTTATTTCATTGTGTTTGTAGCCACTACCTTTCTTGGTCTATTCATGTCATGGTTGATGAGTACCTATGCAGGCACACCTGTTGAGGCGACTCTTGTCTACTTCTTTGCTTACATTGGCTCAGCGGGTACAATCTATTTCGCTTTTGGATCTTTAATCACTGGCATAGGTATTGATAGACTGTGGATTACTAGACGTGGTAGAGGTAGAACCACAGAACTGAAAGGAGTAAGTTGGATGGCTGTGTCTTTTGCCATCTCTGTATTTCTTTCAATTCTAACAGGTCCAACGACCATGCTCTTCTTTGCTATTTTCTGTTGGGTTGGTTGGATAGCTTTTCAGGGTTATCTATCCACTCGAACAAGCTTGAGGCTTGCTACAATTGCAGAACCTAAGAAGGGAGGTGTCCTTTTAGGCACAGGGAGTTTCATTCTTCTTCTCATTGGGCTTGTCTTGATTGGTGCAGAAGCCTTACTCGCTTTATATCTAGTCCCGAATGATATCCTTGGTATTGGCACCCTTATCAATGGCATTTTTACTGACGCGACGAACAATATAATGCTGCAATACAACTTTCTGATCGTGGCTTATGCTATGATGGGACTTTTCGCGCTCGTCATGTTATTATCATTCATCAGGAATATTGGCAAGGGCGCCGCATTGAACATTGCCTTGCTAACCAATTTCATTGCAATATATGCAGGATACTTTCTGGTTAATGTGATGAGAAGGGGTGGCATATTTGGCATGACTCCTGTAGACATTGCTATGTCTCTCTTCTTCCTAGCATATGCCTTAAGTGGAATAGGACGAACAGCCACAGAAGCAGCTGAGAAACCGGGTGGACGTTCAGGTGATTTCGGACCTCTTGCTACATTCTTCCTTGCAAGTGGTTACTTCTTCGTGGATAGTATAATCGCAGTAGCTTCCAATCCTTCCACTCAGATATGGGACTGGTTCCAAGCAGGCATTCTAGCTGATCCACGCTTTCTCTTCCTCTTCAGAGATGTAGCTAAATTGATCGCCTTCCCACTAGCAGCAATCTTTACTGCAGTCTACTATCTACGTTATGAACGAACAGAACGGATAGTAAGTAGAGCACGCGAGGCTGGTGAAACATTTGCTCCAGATGAAGTTGATAAAGAGATTGCAGATAGAACTCCAGATCCCGGCGAAGCATGGCCAAGTGAGAGAGCTGAGGGAATCAAGGAAGGAAAACCTGGTCATGATCTGTCAGCGCCAGACACTCGTAGGTTGTCCGTTGATGACAGTCGGCGTCTTGGTAAACCTAAACGTCTTGGTGAAGAAGACGAGGATGATGAAGGCAACTAGTACATTGGGATGAGGGTCTCTACGACCCTCTCTTTCCATTGTTTATTTTAGTAAAAATCATGTAGGGTGATACGTGGACTCAGTCTAGAGGACCATTGTAACAAACATTAGAATTGTGAACAAGATAGAAACTAATGCGCAATTCACGCAGAGTCCTTCTTCAATCTCTTTCTTATCGCGTTTGCTTAATTTCTGAGATTCGGCAACTTCCTCTTCCTTGTTTTCATTAGTCATATGGTGGCCTCCTGAATGTTGATTGTTATTCTCAAGCAGTATTAAAGGTACTTGTTTTCTTCAGCCTTCTAAATTGGCAACTTCTTTTCAAGCTCAATTTCATCAGTTATTTCTATTCCATCAAACCCAAGCAGAGGAATTTCCGGTTTCAATTTTCGAGATTTCTTGATTGCTCCTTGGTATACTGCCTTTATTTTGAATCCCACTGCTTGATAGAATTCCAATGCTGGAGTGTTGTCATTTGTTGTGATGACCCATACCCGAGAACATCCATTATCAGCTGCTATGTTTACAGCTTGATTCACCAAGTGTCTACCTATTCCCTCTCTTTGTATTAGAGCATTCAAGGTCACTATTTCGAGCATTTTCCTATCAATATTGTAGGTGAGTAAGCCTATCCTCTGTTCATCTTTTTCAGCGATTAATCCTGGTAATGAATCTGCGTTATGTACAACCCCTCTAGTAACTACTCTGCATGAGTCCCAACTTTCTGTGAGAATTTCTCTGATCCACTCGATGTCAGATTCTTCTATTTCACGAATATAGTATTGTTTCGTTTCTTTCAGAGTTTGTCCCTCCCCTATGGAACTCAAGCTTGATGATAAAACCACTGTGTCTACGCCCCAAATGATTTATGTTAACACGTTCTATACCATAAATGCACCATTCTAATAGGAGGTATCTCCAATTTACAACTACGCAGAAGTTGTCATACGAAAAGCCGCACTGGGCGAAGTAGATGTAATCAAGGAGATTGTTAAAGAGGCATACCAACCTATAATGAAAAAATTGTCACGAACACCTGCAGCATTAGAAGAAGGATTGGGCAAAATTTCGCGCCATATACAAATGGGCAATCAGTACGTGGCTCTTGTTGGAGACACTGTTGTTGGAACGATGAGGGTCAGCCTCCATGGCCAAGTTGGAGTAATTGCTAGAGTTGCTGTTCGTCAGAAGTATCGAGGACGAAGAATAGGTACAATGCTAGTTGATTATGCTGAAAATTTGTTGAGCCACATGAATGCAAAGCGGATAGAGATTGAAGTATACGGTGCTGTTGAAGATCAAATCTCATTCTACGAGCGTGCAGGGTATATTGAAATCAAGCGAATTGAACGCCTTGGTGAAGAGATTGTAGTAATGCAAAAAGAATTGACTGAGGAACTTTTAGAAGACGAAGAGGAATAGACTCACTTTTTTTTCTTTGCACACCTTTTAGCAATTAAAGCTGCTACAGAGCCTGCACCCAAACCATTCCCAATATTAACAACTGAAAGACCTGGTGCACATGTCTGTAACATTGAAGCTAATGCTGTTTCACCCTTGCCACCATGGCCATATCCAGTTGGAACAGGCACACCAATAACAGGTAAATCGATCAATGATGCGACTACTGTTGGTAATGCACCCTCCATTCCTGCGAACACCACAACTGCATCAACATCTTCATCTATTATCTTCTGGATAGGTTCAATCAATCTGTGAATACCAGCGACACCAACATCATAGAATGTCAATACACCTACACCCATTAATCGAGCGATTGCTTCTGCTTCACGTGCATAGATGACATCCGAAGTTCCTGCAGTAAGAATTGCAATCTTTCCATTCTTTGGTGGCTCTGACCAGGATTTTGAATACACAAAGACTGTAAGATGGTTGTCAGAACCTAGTTCTTCAATTATAAGACTTGGATGTGCTTGTTTTATACCATCTAATTTGTCCTGATCCATTCTAGTGAGTAGAACAACACCATTTTTCTCAACCAGAGTCTGCACAATTCGCACAATACTCTCAGTTGTCTTTGTTTCAGCAAGTACGACCTCTGGGACACCAGTACGTTCCTGTCTATTTACATCTATTAAACCGATGTCTCCAATTCTCGCAAGAGCTAGGGCTCTAAGTTCTTTTTCTGCATCATCGATAGAAATTTTCCCAGATGCCAAGTCTTCAAGTATTTCACGTGTGGATGTCATCGTATTCCTGACAGGTTAGCTACTTCTTCTTTTATGTGCGTTTCTTAAGGGACAATCTCGCAACCATTGTTATACTTCGGGTAATTAAGCGCATCAATTGATATAATGCCTTCTGCTATGATTTCCCTAACTTCTTCGACATGTTTCCTTAATGAGTCAAAGAGATGTTGAGAAACTTGACAAACCTTATTAAAACCTTCATCACCCCAAAGCCTTTGTCTGTTTGCGAAAAGACATCGTCCTCCACACAATCCATAATCGTCGCAAGATGGACAAGGTTCAACAACACTCATAGAGTCCTTCAATTGTTGAGGATTTGAATCCCATATATTACCAACAATTGAAAACTCCCAATCAGGAGATATTGGACACACCCCTATCTTACCATCAACATGAATTGCAAATGTGTCTAAACCAGAACCACACCTTAGTTTGGAGGTTTCTCCTGTTATGAGGCTATACATAAGCGGCATAAATGGAACAATCCCCTCCACAGTACCTGATTTCATATTTCCTACCCACTCTTCCACAAGTTGAGTAATTCCAGGATTATAGATTTCATTAGTCCACCTATCAAAATCCTGCCAATTGTCTTCTGCATCCCAGATGACATTAAGCTGCCAATGTACGTGGTCAAAAGAAGGATTTTCGAGATCGATTAGATGTCTAACATCTTTGTAGATGTCTGTCTGTTCTGAAACAGCCATTCTAGCAACAATGTTTCCTTTATAGCCAAGCTTGCGAAGCCATTTGACATTCTTGATTACTTTTTTGTAGACTCCCTTAGAGCGATATCCATCTGTTGTTTCTTCTGTTCCATCGATAGATACAAGGATTGAGTGGAATCTCTTGATGTATGCTTCACGGATCTTATCTAGATGGAGCCCATTGGTCTGAAGCATGAATCTTTCCTTTGGAAAGTGGTCCATCAGTTCAACGATTAAAGGAACCCTAAGTGTAGGCTCACCGCCATAAAGCATGAGCTGTACATCCTTGTCCTTCTTGAGAAAGGTTGCTAGATCATTCATCGAATACTGAATCTCAGTATCTGGTCCAATCTCTTCGCCTCCATGACAATAGAAGCAATTGAGATTACACCTTCTAGTTAGGACCAGATGATAGTTCAAATGTGATACTCTCCATGCTCTAATATCAGATGAAAAGAGTAGATTGCATAAACATTCCCATCAATACTCGATGTCTATTCACAGCTAATATTGACCTGAACAAGAAGAAGAATTTCTTGATATTTGCACAGCTTATGCGAATTTTAACTTCCAAAGTCGATAAGTTTCAAACCAAGCAAAAATGGCACCTATAATACCAACGCCAAGTCCAATATAACGATCAAATAGCCCTAATGGAATATTCAGTGTCATAATAAAATACGCTAAAGTGTAGACTGAGAAAAAGATTGCCACAAATGAATATCTTGGCAACAAAACTCCTCGGAAGGCAATGAAATTCTGAAGTACTCCGACCTTCACTAGTTTCTTTAGTTCATATGTATTATCAGATTTTTTCTCTATAAGTTCAAGTGACTCTAACTTTGCTAAATGGTGACTTGCTACTGATGGACTGGACATGCTAATCGCTCTTTGAACCTCTCTAACGCCAACTGAGGAATTCTGCGATAACATATACCAATATACTCTTAGAGTATTGCCTCGGAGTTCTGGTTCTAAATTACGCTCATCCTTTGTTGAGCTCATTCACCACGCCATTTTCTTGTCATATAATTAGGATTAATGTCTTATCATCTCATGTCATTGTTCTAGTTTTAGTACCAGATGAATAAAGCTCATCATAGGGTGTTCTATTCCATGGTACTAAGTAGAGTTGAAGCTAACTGTATATTATGCTTTCAAAATTCTTGAGGTACTCACTCGACACAGAAACGAGGAAGAAAATGATTGCTGGAGGTATTGCATCCTCACTTCTAGCCATGAGTCTTGTAGTCACTCTGGGCGTAATTGGTGGTTGGAATTTAGACAGGTATACTCACACAGGTCATCCGAATAGTCCAATCTTTACCATTGATTACACAGTATCGAATGATTTTGCAGACTATATACCATATTCTGAAGAGTTCACTGTAAATGTGCCTTGGTATACGATTTCTCCAGGTTTATCTAATGTCATAAATCTCAATGATTTTCCACATCTGACAAGTGATCAACGCTCAATGATTGAGGTAAATGGATTCACAGCCACTCCAAGCGAGTATAATCAGATATATGAAATCCTCCTGGAGAACAAAGACGAGGACATTCCTAGTTTCGTTAGCTCGGATGCAGTATTGCATGCGTTTCATGTCCTATATGATCTTGCTCTCAGAGAAACTGAAGTGTATACCTTTTGGGACTTGTTAGGAAATCTCACATCATCATTGGTTCACAGCTCATATGTGCAATATGAAGCTGCACCTGATGGTCGATGGAAGGATGCTGCTTTGAGAAATGTCATGTTCTTCTCAGTAGCTCAATACCTACTGGACAATCAAACAGTCCTTTACCCGGAGGTAATTAATGAGGTTAATACTGTTCTTTCTCTGATTGCATCCCATTCCGATATTTCTGATGCTTGGTTCCAGAATTATAGAGAGGATTTCAGTCAGTACGTTCCCCGTGGTCATTATACACGTACTGATAGACTGAAACAATTCTTCATGGCAATGATGTGGTATGGACGCATTGCATTTCGATTACAGCCTGGAACAACACCTCTCGAACAAGAAAAAGGGCTGAATGAAACAGCTCAGGCTGTTTTAATGACTCTCGCTCTTCAAGATGATGTAGAAGGTTTCGTGTCTGGAACCAAAGGTTACGCTGTTTGGGAGGCAATCTATGAACCAACACGATTCTTTGTTGGTGATGCAGATGATCTACTTCCAAAAGAATATGACCAATTAATTGATGAAGTATTTGGTACGATTACTTCACTCAACGATCTGGATGATGATATTCTGCTATCCGACTTCATTGATTCTGCGCTTGCACTTCGTCCACCTCGAATTCTCTCATCGGTAATTAATGACACTCAGAGTATCATAAGTACAAAAGGTCTAAGATTCATGGGACAACGCTTTGTTCCTGATAGTTATTTCTTGAGTCAGTTGGTCTACGATAATGTCGGAACACGAATCGTTCCAAGAACTTTACCAAAAGGACTAGATGTCATGGCGTCTCTTGGGTCGAATCGTGCATGGGAATTACTTGATAATCAGAAGGACTACTATCGATATATTGATCAAATGGAATTCTTGTGGGACTCAGTTGAGAACATGAGCGCCTCAGAATGGACTCACAATCTATACTATCTGTGGTTGTATTCTCTACTCCCACTTCTTAATGACCCTGGTGATGGATATCCAATGTTTATGCAGAGTGAAGCTTGGGTGGATAAGCAGCTTATGACTAGCTTGGCCTCCTGGGCAGAACTCAGACACGACACAATTCTATATGCCAAACAATCCTATACTGTGGTTCCTACCGCAGTAACACCACCAGCAGAAAGGGTCGTTGGATATGTCGAGCCTGTTCCTCGGGTCTATGGCCGCTTGGCAACATTGTGTGATATGATGATTGAGGGGCTTATCGTTCGTAATATTATGTCGGAACGACTTCTTCCTAAATTAAGCCTGCTTCAAAGCTTTCTACTAGATCTCAAAGCAATCTCTGAAAAGGAGCTTTCCGGACAGCTTCTGACTGATGATGAAGTGTATCTTATAAAGAACAGCGGTCGATACATAGAACAAATTTCATCAATAAGTGATTTTGAAGATCTAACATCAGCGGCTGATGAGCGGATGGCTGTCATTGCTGATGTACATACATACCCTCACCCTGACAATCCAATAGTTCTTGAAGAAGCTGTAGGAAATCCAATGCTCATCTATGTTGCTGTTGAAATTGAAGGGCGAATTGTCCTGACTCGTGGAGGTATCTTTTCATACTATGAATTTGAGCAACCTCTGGATAATCGACTCACAGATGAAGCATGGCAAGAGATGATAGATTTGGGGATAGTCCCCTCAATGCCACTTTGGGTTGGCACCTTCGTTGCAGATAATGAGCTTGGTTAGGAATGAAGATCCTTATCGACATCCTTATGATTTGTTGAACCTGTACTCAAATGAGATGGCATTTGTGAAGACATACTCTCTTGCTATAGCTATCATTGTTTCGCTTCTAGTCTTGCCTATTGTTCTGCAAGAACCGACAGATGTGTTTGAAAATCAATCATCAATCATACTGGCTGATGATGTACTTCTTCCCGCTGAGGATTATGTTTGGCAAGAGATCAATGGATTCTGTGCATGGGCTTCAACCACAATGGCTATGCGGTATGCAGGTGTTGACCTTACAATGTACGATGTCTTCGCTGCATCAACAATTGGTTTTTCCTTTGCATACTTTCGGTTTGATGATACACTACTCATATTTCCAGGTGCTCTGTATACTCAAGCTGAGCCAACGCAGTTTCTTGCAGACCTATATGGGGTTAATTATACACTCTATGTTGGTGCTGCGATCCCCAACCTGGAACAGAATGTTCAGGTTTGGGAGAGTGAAGGTATACAGGTTGGCATTCTAGATGACCAAACTGATGCCTTTAATCTGATGCGACAAACAATTGATCAGGGATATCCACTCCTCATTAGTGTTGATCCTATCTATCTTCCAGCCTTTGATTACAATTACTTCAGAGAAGGAGAACTCACTGGTGGCGCTCACGGAGTACTCATTGTAGGTTATAACGATGACGAAACTTCTGTAACTATTCTTGACCCTGGTGTCGGATCCTTCGGAGAGTATTATGGCTATCCTGACGATGGCCGTGGCAATTACACAACAATTACATATACCGCGCTGATTGATGCATGGTCGAGTAGATACTATATCGCAAGCACGTTTCTACCAGGTACTCTGCCTTCTATCACTATTGATGAACGACTTGGACCTATGATACGCGACAAACTTCTTGGTGTTGGTTCAATCTATTCTCCCAACAGTCCAAATGCATTTATTGGAAAATTCGGAGAAGTAGGATTCCGTCAGATGAGCGAAGACATCACTGCTGATGGACTGAAATCATTTCTGAGTGTCTTTGATGGTGTTGAAGATGAAATTAGCTTCAAAGCATCACTTCTATATTTCATTGGTTTAGGTCTTGAAGCACAGGTCACTCTTCAATATCTATCATATCGTACTGCATTAGCCAGTTTACCCGCTTTAATGTCTAATAGAAACCTCACTGATTTTGTAGCAGCGGGTGAAATGTCTCTTCCTGCATTTGCTAATATTGCTGATAACTCCTCATTGATCTTCCCTGGAAATATCTCACAAGCAACTGGTTTCATTGCATCTACATTTCTTGAGATAGCTCAATCCTTCAATTCAACCGGTGATATCGATGCCGCACTTGCTCCATACCAGAACACTCTTGATACACTCTCAAACAATCTCTTAACCATAGCAGACTCATGGCGTGATGCAGGAAATGCCCTTGCAGTAATATGGCCAAATGATTTCCTCACTCAGTATGGACCTGTACTCGCGTTTGCTGGGGGTGGTGTTGCAGTACTCATTATGGTTGTGATTTGGTGGATGCGTCGTAAGCCATCACAATAGTTGATGAGTCACACAATCTCAATTCCTAACATCTTCAGGAGTTGTTTGGTATCGTTTGTCGGTAACTTGCAATTGTAATCAATACATACATGAGCAGTTGCCTTTCCACCAACTGCATCGTGGAACCTAGTAAACGGAGCAAGTCGGGTGATTGCTTTAGACTGATGCTCGGTCCCCTTTAACATAATCACTTTGTTAGGAATGTATTGTGCTCGAATCGAACTCAGCAACTTCTGTGTATCTGACTTTTCTGGATCTCCTGCTATGACAATTTCATACGATTGACCTTGAGCGAATTCCAAGGCGGTCAGCATCATTGAGAAACCGGATGGTGCTCGAGCAAAGAAACCAGAGAATGCTCTGATTGTCGTAGCTGCTTTCTCTTCTAGATCCGAGTTTCCGAGAAAACGTGCGAGACGAACAAGATTCAAAGACGCTACTGAATTCCCAGAAGGCATCGCACCGTCATAGGCATCCTTCTTTCTCACTAGCAGCTCTTCAGAATTGTTACTTGTGAAGAATAATCCTCCTTCTTTATCATCCCAGAAATTCTCTATCATTTCAAAGGTCAGATCTTTTGCCTTTTCCAAATAGTCTGGCTTGAACGTGGCTTCATATGACTCCAATAGTGCCCAGACCAGATACGCATAATCATCAAGAAATGCACCTATTGCCACCTCTCCATCTTTATATCTGTGGAATAGACCTTGATTTTCATTGTACATTGTTTCAAGAATGAATTTGAGTGCTCCTTCAGCAGCTACAATAAATCTAGAATCATTTATGATGACACTAGCTTTCGATAAAGCAGCAATCATAAATCCGTTCCAATCCGTGAGGATTTTGTCATCTTTACTGGGTTTAACTCTCTTTTCCCTATGTATGAACAGTTTTGCTCTAGCCTCTTCAAGTGTGGTGACGACAGTTTCTGATTCCACACTCAACTCTTCTGCAATTACTTCTATTGAGTCTGTCAGATGTGGGATGTTCAGTCCAGTCCTCTTTCGTGTTGCCTCGTCTTCGAAGTTGCCTTCCATGTTTATGTTGAATGAGCGTAAGAAAATCGTTGCTTCATCATCATCCAATACGTCTTCTATTTCACTCTGAGTCCAAGTGTAGAATTTTCCTTCTTCTCCTTCTGAATCCGCATCTTCCGCTGAGTAGAACGCTCCTTCCGCACTCGTCATGTTTCTTCTTATATACTCGAAGATTTCTCTCACTACATCCGCATATCCTTCCTTTTTCGTAATCTGATATGCCTCTGTATACGCCATCATTAGACTTGCTTGATCATAAATCATCTTCTCAAAGTGTGGAAGAAGCCATTTAGCATCAGTTGAATATCTATGAAATCCATATCCGATATGGTCATACAGTCCTCCCTTACGCATCTCTTGCAAAGTCTTCTCAACAATATGAAGCGCCTGCTCATCACCTGTTCTCTTCCAATACCGAAGTATCAGCAAGAGGTTGTGAGGAGAAGGGAACTTTGGTGCTGAACCAAATCCACCCCTCTCTTCATCAAATCGCTTTGATAATTGCGAGAATGCATCATCAATAGCAGAGAGTGTGAGATCATCCATTATCCCAGTTCCGCTAGATTCAGCAAGTCCACTTTCAATTCGATTAATTACATCATTGATATTGGCTTTGTCAGTTTCCCATATCTTTCGGATTCGAGGGATGAGCTCCTTCATTCCAAGCATACCATAACGACTCTCCTTGGGAATGTAGGTTGCTGCATAGAATGGTTTCTTGTCTGGAGTCATGATGATTGTAAGAGGCCAACCACCTCTGCCTGTAATCATTTGAGCCACTTCCATATAGACTCCATCAATGTCAGGACGCTCCTCCCGATCAACCTTGATGTTAATGAATGCCTCATTCATCAATCTGGCAACTTCGACGTCCTCAAATGACTCATGGGCCATGACATGGCACCAATGACATGTACTGTACCCTATGGATAGAAAGATAGGCTTGTTTTCTCTGGTTGCAGCTTCAAAGGCCTTGTCCCCCCATGAATACCAATCAACAGGGTTCTTCGCATGTTGAAGCAAATATGGACTCTTCTCTTTGGCTAATCGGTTTCTTGTCATTGCTACCACTCAATTAGTTATTTAACTATTGTTACTTCTATTTATCTTTCTCTTTATAGAACTTGCGGAATTGGAACGAGAATTTACTTAGAACTAATTATAGATAAACAAACAAGAATATCATCAGAGTCGTGAGGATGGTGAGCTCGGTCGAACTAGTAGAAGAACCCCACGAAAATAGTCGACTTCAACGACTAAAACTGAGAATAGTAAGTCTAGTTGGCTATGTAATACCATTTCTTGCATCTATTCCTCCCATGTTTGGTTGGGCTGGGTTGATGACCGTTCCTCTCATTTTCTTCATAATCGTTATGGGTGGTCGATTTCCTGAGCTGCCAGTGTCAATTCCCTATCTCTTCTTAGGCGGAACCATTTTGGATGCATTTGTGGTCATTCTGGGGCTTGTTATTCTACTACTTTCAATTGTAGTTCTATGGAGAAACAAATCGAAAGGACTTGTCACACACAATCTATACAGAATCGTCAGACATCCTCAATACCTCGGTTTGATCCTATTCACAGCTGGACTTACAAGTCGAAGTGTATGGATTCTAATGCATACATTTGGTGTAGGTTGGTTAAATGTCCAAGAAACAATCATGGTCTGGATAGTAATGGTTGCTGTTTACATTTGTCTTGCATCAATTGAGGAGCTCCATTTATCAAGAACATTTAGTGATTCGTGGTCAGAATATAGAAAACGCGTGGGGTTCTTTATTCCATCTCCTGTAAGGTTGCCACGAGCTGTTGAGATTGTGTTGGCAATTGCTATTCCAATCATTCTTCTTTATGGACTAATTTTCTTCAGCTTATGATATTACAAGATCGTTGCAGATTAAACTGCTACAAGTTTTCCATTTTCTTCCTCAATAAGACCATTTCCTAACAATGAGGCTACATGATGTTCAATCATCCAGGTTTCAAACTGCAAAAAAACTGGATTTGTCAGTGAAGGATAAATGATTGGATTTGCTGTGATCTCAGGAATTGTTTTTGCACCTTCAAGAATAGCTGATAACACAAGGTCTTCTCGCATTCCTATTTGTCTGGAATAAGCAGTTAATCGATCTTTGTAGTCGAGAACAAGCGGGTCCTTCAGGTGCCCACTTATAATGCCATCATAACTACCATATCGAAGTTTCCTGATTGAACTCTCGAAATCTGATATTGATGAATTAGGATGACCGTAATAAGGTCCGAATTCTGTAAGATCGATATCCGAAGTAAAAACAAGATTTGGTTCAAGAAGCTCGATACACATGTGGTCTGGAAGATGACCTGGCGTATAGAGGGTTCTTAGTGTGACTTCTCCTAAGTTGAATTTGTCACCATCGCATAACACCTCATCCACTCTTCCTTCATCTAGTGCCCCATACATCCTTTCATCCACGAACCGTTCCCATAGTTTTCGAACAGGATTGCCCTTATCAAAACCAAGGAACCGTTTCATTTCCTCCTTGTTGTTGAACAAAGGTGCTGTGATTTCATTAGCTGCAATTCTGCAATTGGAGAGTCGGTTAAGTCTCATCGCATGAGTGATATGATCCGGGTGAATGTGACTAAGAATAATTGTCCCGATGTCCTTTAGCTGGATATCTTGAGTCATTAGAAATCTACGAAGGTCCTCTACTACGCAACCTGGATCAATAATGACAATCTCATCTGCAATGATTACGACTGTGTTGCACTTTGGAAAAGCGCCTCCAATGACCACATACATATTGTCAGCTAGTTTGGAATATGACATTCTTCCTCGTCCTCGTCCTGACAAAGTGAAATAGTCAGATATCCAAAATGTTTGGATAATCTGTAAACTAATCGGAAGACCTACATTCCTGTTGGTCTAACCTTCATTTCTGCTTCAGCGCGTCTTGCATTTCGCCATGTACCTAGAGAGCTATACATTACTGGAAATGCAAATGCCAACACAAGGAACAGGAGTAACATTACATTTACAACATCAACCCTCTGAGGTCCAAGAGGGGATGCCAACGCATCTAACCATAATCCTGTCATTAGGAATAATGATGCAGGAATCATTAAAATGAACAGCAAGAAGAACGTAAAGAATGCTCTCCCTGGAGAATGCTGAATAAACCTCGCAAAACCTCCCAGAAAGCGGTGTTTTTGCCACCTGATACCTTCATGGACAATCCAAAAGAGGAAAAATACAACTAGTATGATGACGAATGGGATTAGCAAGATCTCTGTCCACATAATAGGGTACTCCCTATGTGTATGTTCCCTTCCCCGTCAGGTTGTCCCTATAAACGCTACGGTTAATGTAGAATGTTCCTATATGAACTTGTTTCAACGAGCTTTGAATCGAAACTGCTTTTCATAGAGTTGTTTCAATTCATCTAATGTCATTGCATCTATTGGTCCCTTGTCCTCTCGAATTCGGTTTATCCTAGCAAATCGTAATGCCATTCCAGACACATAAGTTGGGCTCTCTTGAATTTCTGAAGCGATAACTTCAACCACAATCTCAGGTTTTACTTCCACAATATGCCTATGAGATTCAACCTTTAACTCCAATAGCTTCTGAGTTATCTCCTGAAATTCCTTGTCAGTAAATCCTTTGTAGGTCTTTCCTACAACAAGGAACTCACCAGACTCATCATCCCTCACTGCAAGATGATAGTCAGAGAGCCAATCCTTACGTCTTCCATGTCCCCATTCTGCTGCAACAATAACTAAGTCTAGAGTGTCTAGGGTATGTTTTATTTTGAACCAGTATTTTCCACGTATACCTGGAGTATATGGTGAATCTAATTCCTTTGCGACCAAACCTTCATGTCCAAGTTTCTTACTCTTCTTAAAGAAGGTCTGAACAGTTGCAACATCATTGGTAACAATTCGTTCAACCAACATTTCTATGGGCATTATCTCTTCCAGTTTGTTTCTTCTTTCAAAATAAGGTCTATCTACAAGTTGAACATCTTCTATTAGTATCACATCAAAAAGAACAAGCAGAAGACGAGTATCTTTGAAAGCCTCTTCAATATCACGAGTTCGACCAAACCTTTTCATTACTGCTTGAAAGGGGAATGGTTTGCCTTCACTATCAACTGCAAGCACTTCCCCATCAAGAATTATCTTGTTTGCCTTAGTCTTCTTTCGAACAACACTTACGATTTCAGGAAGACTCTCTGTCACATCACTTAATCTTCTTGAGAATATTCGAACTTCATTTCTTTCCTTGTGTATCTGGACTCTTGCTCCATCTAATTTGAGTTCAAATGAATACTCTTTTGGTTGATTTTCAAACAACGTTTCAATGTCTTGAACTGGACTAGCTAACATAGGTTTGATTCCACGCATTAATTGAACAGAAATTACCTGTAATGCTTTTGCTCCCCCTACTGATGCGAGTCTTGCCACTTCCCCCAGATTGCCATTAAAGCTCCACGCTCTCCTGACAAGCGCTGCATCTATATCGAATCCGACTGAGATGGCATCAGCCAGTAGTCCTTCTGAAAGTCCTGTTCGCATATCCTCAAGCACTATTGCGGTCAAATATCTTGCTTCTCTCGGTGATGCCTCCATCAGTAAGCTAGTTAGTAGAGACTGTTTTTCCTTAAGAGAACCTCTGCCTTGAGCATTAGCAATTTTATCAAAGGTCTGACTGACAGATGCAAGTGATAGTGGTTCAGAGAATAGTGTTGACTGACGTGACTTTTTCGAGGTAGTTAGGATTTTTGCAACTGCCTCACCTGTATCCCCCTCGTAAGCTTGAGAGAGTGCTTTGTCATTAATATCTACAACACTCTTCAATGCATTAAGCAATCCTCTCCATGATATGTTGAGAGTGCGTTGATCACTCTCCGCAAACACTTTTCCACTCAAGAAGAGTGCAGCTATACTCACCTCCTCTGATTGCAGCCTACGAAGGAATTTTCCTACTAGGTTTATTTTCTCAGTCCTTTTGCGGGTTCTACTTACTTTATCAAGTACATCCGCAAGATAGACAAATTCTGTCATTTTTGTTGCACCACAATCTCCAATTACATAGTTCGTTACATCTATATTCTGTGACAAATGTTTAGACTTTGGTTGAAATCGATGGGTAGTATTTGGTTTAGCAAGAAAGCATTTCTCTACTTCGGTGGAGCTGCAATCATATTGATTGGTGGAGCAATAGTGTTAATGGCTCCATATCATTACGTTAACTACGCAGTTATTGAAAATGACCACCGATCATTCTCAATATGGGACAGTGAAGGATACTACCCACAGCTTGAAGTTTCAGTGCAATTAAGGGTTTCAAATTCCACTACAGTTGAAATCGGAATTATTTTAATTGAAAATACCACTCTTGATGTGGTACTAGTTAATTTGACTCTAGATCAAGATAATATTATAGAAACCCCTGATGCATTATTTCTACAAGGTAGTACTATTGTTGATATCCCATTCGGTAATTATACAGCAATCATTGATCAAATCAATGGAGCAGGAATGATTGATCTTGGCTTCAACCAAGTAAGTAACTCACGATTATTCATTATTGCTGGAGGGTCAATGAATATTATCGGTTTAATTATGGGAATATCTGGATACTTCGTTCCCGGTACATTCTTGCCTACTGATACTGATACAATTGTTGAGTGGGGATATGAGGAACAAGAAGAAGTAGATTCTTCTCGATGAGTAGAATTGTGATTTGACGGTAGATTTTCTACCCGAGTAAGTGTTACGCTAGAATAGTCCACGTAGTACACAGGCTCTTCTATAATTTATAGACTGTCTTCTTGTTGAGCGCAATGGAAACTGAAGAGATGAAATGGTTACTGAAAGGGAAGATTGTGACTGACTTCAGGGGTTTCCCATTAGGTAGAGTCAAAAAAGTCTGGTTTGATGAAGAAAACGGGCCTCTTGTAATCGTTGAACGTGAGGACAAATTTGATGAAAAGCAGTCTTGGGAAGCAATTCCACTGAGGGCTGTTGATTCTGTTTCAGAACATGTTCGTCTTAAACCACCAGCCCTTGCGGAATGATGTTAATACATGTGTGAAAACAACTTTGGAGTCCAAGTATATGATTCAGAAAAATAAAGTAGTGACTCGCGCTAATCAGCAATCAATCTCCAGTGAGTCTGATTCATTGAAGATAAATGTCTTCACAAGTTCTTCTTGCACTTTTTGCAATGATGCACTTACTGCTGCAAAAAAAGTTGCTAAGAAATTCCATCACTTTGATTTCCCTATTGAGGTAATAGAAACCTCAGTTGAAGAACAACCAGAGATAATCGAAGCTCTCAATGTTGTAGCTCTGCCTTTGATTCGTATTGGTGGTGCGCAAATTATTGGCCTACCAACAGTAGAGGAAATTGAATTAATGCTACACCGGAATGTCGTATCTGGCAAAGACTAGAAGAATGATAAACCAAGAATTACCCAAGCGTTCTCTTTCATAATTAGTCTGCTTGTTTCAACATCGAGATCAATCATATTTAATGCTGCCATAAGATCCGGATATTGACTATGATATCCTGAACCAAACACAAGTTTTCGCGCACCAAAATCCTGCAATACAGCATCAAGGAATACACGAAGTGGAGACTCAACGATTTTGAAGAATGTTGTTGATAATTCTAACCAAATGTTTGGACGCGACATTAGAGGGATAAGTTGTGGGAACCCAAATAGTCCCCCCATATTCAGAACAACAAACTTTCCCTCTTGATGGAGGGTGGATATTCTATCAAGGAATGTTATAGTTTCACTAGTCATTATGTCATTATGGATGTATATTGGTAGGTCCTTCCTAACGGCTTCGTAAACAAGCGATTCAGCAGCGGGATCTTGAGGATGGTATGATTTCTCATCAAGCAAAAGAGCCTTACAGCCTTTGTCAATGAAGTCATGAAGTTTTTCTTTAGCTTGATTTATTGGTCTAGGAATAATCGAACAAGCAGAGTACAAACGGTCTGGGTAGATTTCAGTAGCTTGCAAATATAGATCTGTGCTAATCTCTGGCTCGTGTGGTGCAAGTACTGCTTTGTCGATACCAAAAGTATCCATTCTCGAAACCAGTATATCTACATGCTCAATATAGTTGTCTAAGGTAATCTCTGTTACTTCTGTTCGACCTATGCCGAGATGTGTGTGAATATCGGTGGTCATCAAACATCATTGTCTGGGTTCACTAAATCGCTTTTCTATTGATTTGTTATGAATATCTGTCACCAACAGCACCTCTAAATACCGAATTGAACAATCTTGTTCTAGCTGATTAATGTGAGCGACAATGACATGCCAAAGAATTTGGAGAGAAGTCTTCGATACATATCTCAGAGTATCAACAATGATCAGTTCATGCTCATGGAATATCTAGGTCCTGTGGTAGATGGTTGTAGAGCAGCTCTTAATGTCAGCATTGAGAAAGCTCGAGTCCTTCATAAAATCACAGAAGAGGAGTTTGAAGAGCATATTAATTCAGTATCAGACTCATTCAGGGATCTAACTATTTGTCTTAGGGCATCAGATACTCAGGACGAATACTCAATCGTATTCAATAGAGGAAAAACAACTGTATATGACGAATGTGTTGAACCTGATGTTCTCATTATTGCTGATAATGAAACGCTCATTTCAATTTGTGATAGTGATCCTAAGTTAGCACCAAATGAAGTTCTTGGGAATAGATTGAAGGTGTCTGGGAAGGACAATTTGAATATTGTTGAAGGTCTCGGTTTCCTTTGCTATCCATCTCTTCTTAGAGTCGCCAAATCTGGAGTGGATCCTTCTTCACTATTAAGCGAAGATGCTGATTCGGTAATAATGGCTGCAGCATCTGATTTAGTTGTGAAGATGATTAGAAAGTGGATTGATATTTCACTCTCAGAAATACACGATGCATAGCTTCTATAGACCGTGATATGGAAACACTAATTCTTTCACTCGACGAAGTGCTCTCTCGAGGTCCAAAACAATATCTTCTCTTGAGAAGTACATTTGAACAACTTCATTCTTATCTCGCATGAATTCTGGTATGTCTTTGTAACCCATTTCGTTACATGTTTCTCTAAACTCGTCAGGCATTTTATTTGGTATATCCTCATCTAGCATAACAGCGAGAAACAGAGTCCAAAGACGTGCAACGTTGACTGGATGGTACCCACCTCCACCGACAGCAAGCCAACCAAGTTTACATATCTCAGTTGAGATTTCTCGAAGCTTTCCTACTACTGTTTCATATCCATGTGAGGTGTATGTTAAATGTGCGAGAGGATCCAAATAATGTCCGTCAACCCCCATTTGGGTCACAAGAAGGTCTGGTTTGAAGGATTCAAAAAGTGGAACAACAACATCATCGAACACCCGTAATAGTTCTGGTGTTCCAGCTCCAGGAATCAAAGGGACATTCACAGAATAACCAATGCCCTCAGCAGCACCAGTTTCGTAGATAAATCCTGTTCCAGGAAAGAGTGTCTGTCCAGTTTGGTGTACAGAAATCGTCAGTACATCCTTAGACCTATAGAATGCATTTTGAACGCCATCACCATGATGCGCATCGAAGTCAAAATACAAAACCTTGCTATTTTGTTTCTTGTGGAGCATTTTGATTGCAATTACAATGTCATTATATATACAAAAACCAGATGCTGCGTTTTTGTGTGCGTGATGAAGACCACCTGAGATGCAGAATGCATTAGATGCCCCATCCATTATTGCTCTAATTGCATCAAGAGTAGCACCAACATATCTTGCACCTGTTTCATGTATTTGAGGAAAGATAGGATTGTCTGCTGTCCCAAGCCCATAATGAGGATAAGCGTTGTTGTTCGTCCCACTATCCACAACAGCATTAATGAATTCTGAAGAATGGAACAATTCAAGTTCCTCTCTTGAGGCAAAAGCTGGCTTTAGTTCTTTCACTTTATCTAGCAATCCAAGCTGTTGTGAAAGCAAATAAGTTAGTTTGAGCCTATCTGGTTTTAAGGGATGATCTCTTCTGAACTCGTATTCAAGAAGTGCGTTTGAATAAGGATAGACAAGCTTACCTCTCATCAATATCAATCCTTCAGCAGAACAATACATCATCCCTTCTAAGTCTGTGGTTGCGGAAATAAATTCCAAATTCTATTTGTTTTCAAAGCTCTGGTCTTATACCTATTAGATGTCTGACAATTAATCCAGGAATTTGGTCAACCCTCTGGAAAAGGTTGCCTTTGCTTCACTGAGAGGTATTACAAATTTTCCAAAATCTGCCACAGGATCTGATGTAGTTAGCCCCAGTTCACATGTTGAGATGCCATGTTTGTCAAGTAACTCAAGGAACTCTGGTTGTTTACTTTCCGTGACTTCCGCTAAATAACGAGAAGCGGTTTCTGAAAAAAGTGCCTGAGCTAAGCTGTTTACTGTGCCAGGAACGTAGTCCATATTCAACTTAAACCCATATTCACTATCTACCACCATTTTCATTAGAGCAACAGCGACTCCTCCTCTACCAACATTATTGCAGGATCGTATGAAACCCCGTTCGTGAGCCTCAAGGATGACATTCATTGCTCGCTTCTCCCAATTAGGTTGATATTTCGGAGGTTCTCCTTTAACTTCACCAATGGTCAATCGTTGAAACTCACTACCGTTCAATTCTGGTAGAGTTTCTCCAATTAGGAAGATATTTGCCCAGGGTGTGACAAGGTTTCGTTTAATAGGCGTGAAGCCGCGATTAAACATTCCTGCAATCATTATCTGAGGCGTTGGATTTATTCTCTTTATTTTTCCATCAATCTCAGATTCGTTATACAATGATACGTTGCCAGCTACGATTGGGAGGTCAAAGTCATTAGAGAATCTTCCAAGTCCTCTTAGAGCTTCCACAAACTGAGCGTAAGACTCAGGTCTTTCGGGATTGCCAAAATTAAGGCAGTTAGCAATGAATAATGGCTTTGCTCCCATTGATACAATATTTCTGAGTGACTCAGCAGCTGAATTTGCAGCACCTGTTTGAGGATCAAGCCTGCACCAGAATGAATTGCAATCACTTGTAAAAGCAAGAAGCCTTCCATTCGGGAACTCTAATACACCTGCATTTTGTCCCAAGTCCACGACAGTATTTGTTTGTACATGTTGGTCATACTGACTGAACACCCATGAACGGTCACAAATATTGATTGATTCAAGCATGTTCAGTAGAGCTTTTTTATAATCTTCAGGCTCTTTGAACCAACTCAGAGAGTCAGTCTGAGCAGGTATTTTTCCTTCAACTCTTTCAGGAATTGGGAAACCATCCACTAGTAGACTGATCGGGAGTCGGGCAATCACCTCTCCTTGATACTTTGCAGTGTAATGACCATCATTGGTTACATTTCCAATTATTGCATAAGGTGTATCATTCTTTTCGAGTAATGTTATCACACGTTCCATATTTGAAGGAGATATAATAGCAAGCATTCTTTCTTGAGACTCAGAGATAATAATCTCTGAGAGTTCCATATCCTTCTCCCTAAGTGGTATTTTTTCTAGATCTATTTCTACTCCCGTCCCTCCTGCTTTGGCGAGTTCTCCAGCAGCTGATACCAATCCTCCCCCACCAAAATCCTGTAGGCCATCTAGAAGTTCCTCTTCAATGAGTTCAGTCAGAGTATCAATCAAGACCTTCTTTGCTAGGGGGTCGCCAATCTGAATTGCACCACGACTTTCCCTAGTATCATCTGAAAGTGTTTCTGATGCAAAACTGACACCTCCTATACCGTCTGGTCCTGTTGTAGCACCAAACATTACGAGATTATGTCCTGGAGTTCTAGCACTGCTTCTAACAACTTTCTCTGGTCTCACAAATCCGATACATACCACATTAACCAAGCAATTTTCATCGTATGAGTCATCGAACTCGATTTCCCCACCAACAACTGGAATTCCAACACCATTCCCATAATCGGATATTCCTCGAACTATGTTCTCAAGAAGATAGGCATTATGAGGTTTCTCTGGGTTTCCAAGCCGCAAACAGTTCATCAAACCCACTGCCTTGCATCCTTGTGAAATGACATCTCTTACAATTCCTCCAACACCAGTTGCTGCTCCGTTGTATGGATTAACCTGACTTGGATGATTGTGGGACTCCATAGCAACTCCAACATAATATCCTCCTCCAATGTCTACAAGCCCTGCTCCTTCTCCAATGCCTAGAATGACATTTTCTCCAGAGGTTTTGAAAAGATAAAACCATCTTTTACTACTCTTATAGCTACAATGTTCTGACCAAAGGACGTCGAGCATAGCAAGTTCTGTCTTGGAAAGCTCCCTACCCAAGACTTTCTTTGCATGCTGTAATTCATCCTTTGTAATCATTTAGTAGCCCTCACAAAGTTATCCAAAATTTGTAGTCCATCAGAGGATCCTAAAACCGGTCTTGATGCTCTTTCAGGATATGGCATCATTCCAAGAACGTTCCCCTTTTGATTTGTAATTCCTGCGATATTTTCAATTGATCCATTTGGATTAGCATCTGTTGTTATTTCACCTTGAGCATCACAATATCTGAATGGAATTCGACCCTCATGGTTCAATGCATCAAGATGTTCATTTTGACAGTAATAATTGCCCTCAGCATGAGCTATAGGTACTCGTATAACTGCACCTTCTATATTCTCAATGAATACAGATGGACTTTCACTTACACGAACATAGACCCATTTACATACAAAACGGGCGGAGTAATTGGGTAGAAGTGCTCCTGGCAGGAGTCCTGTTTCGGTCAGTATTTGAAAGCCATTGGAGATTCCAATAACTGGTTTCCCATCTTCTGCAAGATCTCTAATACCTTCAGTTATGACTTCCATTGACGCGACTGCTCCGGCTCTCAAATAATCCCCATAGGAAAAACCTCCAGGTATCACGATACCATCTGCGTCTTTTAATCCTGCAAGCCCTTTTCTACTCGGAACAAGGTAAGGTTTTGCCTCGGGAATCTGGTTGAGTGCTCGTAGAACATCGTTCTCACTGTTAGTTCCAGGAAACCTAATCACTGCGATTGACACTATTTGAAATTCACCTCTTGCTTTTCGGATATTGGATTTGACAAGAGCTTGATGTTCATAATTTTGAGGTGATTAAGTACTTCAGACGTAATGGGTTTCCTAAGAAAGATATTGAATACTTTTCCCACTCTCACATCCTCAGCTTCTCCAAATCCTAGTCTAACTAATGCTCTCTTGGTTACCTCTCCTGGGGGATTCCTGATTCCATCTTTGGGATTTACTAAGACTTGCACCATCTCTTTCCGAACATTTACTTCCTCTGGTTTGGTTTGGGTTATTACCTCGATGAGTTTCGAGTAAACCTCGAATATTCCTCCTTTCTCCTTTCCAAATACATCCCTATCTCTCGAATCTGAAGAAGTATCCCATATTCTCATTGTATCCCCTGATAGCTCATCCGCCAAAACAATATGCCCATCTTTTGTATAACCAAACTCAAGCTTGAAGTCAACCAGCGTGAGACCCTGTTGCTTCAATAACGCAGTTAAGTAATAGTTCGTAGAATGGGTTACAGACTGCATGAATTGTAGAATCTCATTTTTCACAAGCCCCAGACTAGTAATTGCATTTTCTATAATCAAAGGATTATTCAGTTTGTCATCTTTTAAAAAGAATTCAATAATAGGTGATTCAAGAACTGTACCCTCTTCTACTCCATAACGGGTACAAAATGATCCTGCTGCAATGTTTCGGCACACGATCCCTATAGGAAATACATTCACTTTTCTACAGAGTAATCTAGGACCATCAAGCGCTTTCAAAAAGTGTGTGTCTATACCCTTGCCCTCAAGATATCCGAGAAGATATTCGGTCATCCTGCAAGCCAGATTCCCTTTCCCTTCAATCTCTTCTTGTCTCTTTCTATCTCCTCCCATTACAATATCTGTAAATTCGATAATCACATTATCAGTTGATTTAGGGTCTTGGTAGATTCTCTTCACTTTTCCTTCATGAATAAGGTCCATGATTTCCTCTCCTTGCTTTCTTTATGAGGGTTGGTGGACTAAATAACTTCATGTTGACACCTCATCAAGACACTTCTCTTCTGCTGCTGCCTTAATATCAAGCATACAAAGATCTAGCGGGCTTTGAATATCAGCTTTGAACTTGAGGGACAGTCTTCTCATTTCAGGACTAGTTGGTCCGACACATGGTGCTCCTGGAACTCTTGGACTGAGATCAAAGACAACGAATTCTGATGATTCTGTAATTGCTCCTTGAAGGGAGAAGAGACCTATCATTTTTGGTGGAAAGTATTCCTTGATTCCTTTCAGCAGAAGCGCTGCAGTTTCATATACCAGCGGTTTCTTACTTTCTCTCATTGTGACTCCTTTGTGCCCAATCTCCTCATTTACCACAGCGATTTCGAGCTTCAGTTGCTCCTTGGCTGGTAGATTGAGTAATCCCGAGAGATTAGTTTGGATTCGGTCATCAAAACCCACGAAATCAAAATCACCTAAAACATGAGCCATGCCATATGCTTGGAAATTTGCATTAAAGCGTGGTGCAATCACAAACTCTTCGATGGTTGCCTCCTCAAGATCCTCTTCTGAGATTATCCCAGCTTTGAGTAATTTCTTGCTCTCTATTTCATAGTCTGATTGTGAATTTGCGAAAAAGAAGGCTCGCTCAAGCTGATTGTTTTTTTGCTGAACTTTGATAATTGCCAAGCTATCAATCGAGTCCGGAGTGAATGATTTTGGGGTCCTAATACCTGATTGTTTTAGAAGCCAGCATTGATCTTTTGGCTGGCCTCTATCTTCAACTCTTAGTACATGCCGATTTCCATATAGTGGAATTCGAAACTCGTTTTCAATTCCATCATATCCTACATAGACTGAGAACGATCTATTTGGAATCCAAAGTGTGTTTAATTCTTCTAACCTCTTTTGAATGTCCTCTTGAAGTATATCTTTGAAGCTTTCAAGTATAATGAACTCATCATAGAGATGTCTGTTGAATTGAGTATAGAGATGTTCTCTTCCTCTCTGGCAAACTATGACTGTACGAAATCCATTTGCTTTTGCTGCCATACCAATTTCTTCAGCACTATGTGAACCAATCATTCCGATGATGGGTAGTTTCATCTATCTCACCTCCATTACTTCAATACTTCATCAAGTTGATTTTGTTCTATGAGCTCACGAATCTCTATCGCAATCCTCCTGCCCATCCAAACTGGCTCTCCATGTTGAAGATATGAATAGGGTGATGATGGAATCCAAACATTTGTACCTGCAACAATCCTTCCACTGAATTCAAAGGTGTAGATTTGTTGTTCTCTATCAATTACTGTTTCAATACAAAATGGTCCTGGTATCTTCTGATTGCATAGACGATGAAATGCTTCAACAAAGGCAACACCCATATCAAAATACTCAGCTAATATGGATTCTCTCAAGACAAGAGGCAAGTTACCAATCACAGTAAAAGTAGGTTCATCATTAAATCGTAGACTAGAGTCTATATCAGTTTCATATCTAATGTCTGCACTAAAAACCTCAGTTCTATTCCTAGTCAGTGAGTTGAAATAGGTAACGAAAACCTTTGTTCCAACTATATATTCTTGTAAAATATAATCCACTGATGGGTTCATCTTCTCTTTAGCCCAATCAGTATTTTTTGCTACAAAATATCCTCTACCTCCTGCAGCGCCATGAGTCTTTGCGATTACAGGGCCATTTATTTCACCCAATGATGAGTATTCCTTTGGAACAGTGAATCCAGCTTCCACCATTAGTTTAGATTTCAATTTTCGGTTTTCTTCCCATCTCAGGAGTTCTTTGTTACCAAATAATCTCAAGTCTGAATTGAGTAACTTTTGAGCACCAATGTAGGTCACAAAAGAACCATGAGGAATTAATACTACATCCGAGAGGTCCATCTCCAAGATTTGCTCAAATGAATCGACTTCAACAATCGAGTCTTCCAAACCAAATGATTTGTAGAACGGAATGCGATTGGGACGACAATAAAGTTGGGTATGAAACCCTTCAGCTTTTGCCCCTGAAATAATGTTAAGAGCGCTATGACTAGCGATGGTTCCAATCTTCATTCCAAGAAATCCCTCTCACAGTGTCTGAAATTAGTTACTGTTCCTACTTCTTGAACCTTGTCACAGATTCTCTAAGCACACCAAGTACAACAAAAATCTCTTCACCAAGTCCATTACGAGCATGAACCTGTTCCTATTTTACCTTGTTTTGTTATGTGCTCTTAGTTATGTATTTTTTCACAATTGCATTCTACATCAGAAGAACTCTCGTAAAATGACACCAACAACGGTCCCAAGAAATGTAGCCACTACCATCATGATAAAGTATACCATTGAGAGGGCTAATGCACTTAGGATGAAAGCATCAATTCCTAATTCTGGCACATACAAACCTGGAGAGGCAAGAAAAATGATAAAGAAAATCATGAAAAAGAAGGCTCCAATGACACTTGAGATTAGAGCTTTTCCAGCTTCAGCCGATGTTAGTCCAATGGGTATAGCAACAATTATTGGGATGAAAAACAAGTATGTGGCTGAACTCTCGAATCTTGCCGTGATTATAAATGAATATATTGTGGTGTCAATTAACCCAACTAATGCTGGAACTAATAACATTATCAAAAGGTCTTTCCTTCTTTCAGTCATTGATACTCCTAAAACCTTGACAATTGGTTGAGGTCTCCCATCTTTTTCGATATATTCTGGTTCTTCTCTAGTCGGAAGTGGTCTTAGAAACCCTTTCTTCTCTTCTGGTTCTTCTTCCTTTTCCGGAGCCTCAACTCTATACTTTTCCTCGTTTGCCATGAAGACCACACTGCTTTGCCAGAGAGTCTAGTCGCGGAATAAAGTCTTTGCATAACGCAACAAAACGAGATATTAAAATCGGAATGCAACCACAACTCCTATCTGTAGTTACATATACTCATCTTATAATCGGAGATACTGCGATGGTTGAAGATCGAACGGTTGATAAATTTGGAACAGAAGATGATGTGTCTGAGGCTTCACTGACAAGACGCAGAAAAATTGAACATATCGAGATTTGTCTTGATGAAGAGGTCCAATGTCAACGGTCTACAATGTTCGAGGACATTGAATTTGTCCACAATGCATTACCCGAGATAAACAAGGACAAAATCGATCTTACAACCAACTTCTTTGGTTTACGAGCTAGTGCGCCATTGGTCATCGCAGCAATGACAGGTGGACATCCTAAGACTAAGAACATCAATCAACGATTAGCGAGTGCAGCAGAAGAACTAGGGTTACCTATAGGTGTTGGTAGTCAGAGAGCTGCAGTAGAAGACCCATCGCTTGCAGACACATTCACAATAGTAAGAGAGTCTGCACCATCTGTCCCAGTAATTGCAAACATTGGAGCTACACATGTTGATGTAGCTCCAGAGGCAGTAGAAATGATTGATGCAGATATTCTCGCCATTCATCTTAACCCATTACAAGAAGCAATCCAACCAGAGGGTGACTGCAACTCGATTGGTGCTTTAGAGAGCATTGCTTCCATTGTTGAATCGGTTGATGTTCCTGTCATTGTCAAAGAAACTGGAGCTGGAATTTCGAGTGATGTAGCAAAGCGTCTAGAAGAAGTCGGTGTCGTGGGTGTCGATGTTGGAGGCGTGGGCGGAACCAGTTGGGCTGGGGTAGAATATTTCCGCGCACAGAAAGAAGATGATGACCTAAAAGCTCAGCTTGGTCTTGAGTTTTGGGATTGGGGTATTCCTACAGCTTTGAGTGTACTAATGGTCTTAGATTCAACTGAGCTGGATGTTATTGCTACTGGGGGAATTCGTAGCGGTCTTGATATTGCGAAAGCGCTGGCACTTGGGGCAACTGCTGCTGGTGTTGCACATCCACTTCTGCGACAAGCAGTTCATGGTTCTTCTCTTGATGTTGTGGTTGAGCTTGAGCGGTTCCTTGAAGGACTCACAGTTGCCATGTATCTCACGGGGTCTGAGAAGGTTGAGGACTTGTCCTCAAAACAGCTAATCCTGAGTGGTAAGCTTGTTGAATCACTCAAATCGCTTGGAATCGATTACCAAAAAGTTGCACGTGGAATTTGAACTAGGCTGCTCCAATCCGTTTCAGATATTTCGAACGTATTTGGATTCCATTTAGCATTTGAACTGCTTCTTCAATTGTGTCACCCACTGCAATACCATTCAACTCAAATCCCCGAATAATAACTTCATACTTCTCAAGATTTGGAACATAAGCAACAACAGTTTTGTTGTGACGTTTTGCTACATTTGCCACACGAGCTCCTATCTGAAGAGAAATGCCTGGAGCATAGGGCAACAAGAGCAATAGTGCTGCGTCAATGTTTTTGAATTCAAGCATCTTGTCAAGGACTCTTTCATAATCAATATCAGATGCGCTTCCTGTCAGATCACAAGGATTTCTGAATGATGCGATGCCCTGGTAAGCTGGAGTCATTGCCGCTCGCATAGATGCTTGCTGCTCCTTGTTGAACAGAGGCATCAAGAGACCATATTGTGAGGCTTCGTCACTAGCTATTACTCCATGTCCACCACTGACAGTCAATGTCCCAACTCTGGGTCCTTGCATAAACTTAGGTTTGAAAGAGAAAACCTTCGCATAGGCCATTACTTCATCCTCATCCAACGCGTGAATGATCCCATACTGGTTGAAAGCAGCATTAGTCACAGCGTGGTCTCCTGCAAGTGATGATGTATGGCTTTGAGTTGCGCGATGACCGGCCTCTGATTCACCACCCTTAAGAACAATTACTGGTTTCTTAGGTACTATCTTTTTACATACTTCGACAAACTGTCTTCCCTCACCTTGGGCAAATCCTTCAATATATGCAAGTATAACATCAACTTGATTTTCCCTACCAAAGTACTCAACAAAGTCAGTCACCTTTGTCTGTGCAGCATTGCCAATGGATATTGCTGCAGCTATTCCCACATCCCTACCTGCAAACTCCTCAAGCCTTTCTATTAACCATCCTCCACTTTGTGAAATAATTGCAACATTTCCCTTTCTAGGTCGAGCAACACGCTCCGAGGGTAGGAAGAATGTGTCAAGAACATCTGGCACAAAGACACCGATGCAATTTGGTCCAACCATTGAGATTTCATATTTGCTTGCAACCTCCACAATCTCTGACTGAATACTTGCACCAGATTCTCCAACTTCACTAAAACCACCAGAAACAACAATTACAGACTTGATATTCTTCTCTCCACACTCAGTTAACACTCCTGGCACATATTTTGCAGGAACTGAAATCACCACAAGTTCGATATCATCCGGAGCTGCTGTGATTGATTTGTGAACTGCAACCCCTTCAACAGTTCCTCCTTTGGGATTAATAGGATAAGTCGGAAGGCCATTTTCAAAGGCAAGTTTCCGGAAAATTACATTGCCTGGACTGAAGGGATTGGATGTTGAAACACCAACCACTGCAGTCACCTTGGGATTAAGCATTGTCTTGAGACCAGTCATCTCTCACCCTCATGTGTCTTTGAACTGAGTTGCTAATATCCCTTATATGGGCTATGTATACGAATGTATTGGATATTCTTGCCTTGATTGATTCAGGGTTTCATTTGAGCTAGAATCTCTCTTGGCCTCGGTTCAGCTAATATGGCATGCTGAAGTTTACTCAGCAGTTTTGCTATCTCCGCGTGAATGACCTGACGTGCTGGGTCAGAACCTGACTCAGCATTTTGAATGGCTTCCTCAACCTCTTGGTTCAATCTTTTTATAATTCGCTTTTCAAGTTCAGGTCCTCCCCATCCAAAGCCATCAAATGCGGTCTGAGCTTCAAGGATCTTTTCTTTGACATCAAGCTTATCCTCTTTCAGAACTGGCTCAATTCCTTGGAAATATTTAGCAACAGCTCTCTCAATTCGTTCCATCTCTGAACCATTCAGATAGTTCTCTTGTTGACGATGTTTCATGAGATCCTGCAATAGTCTTGCACCCGGTGCTTCTGTTAATAGTCCTTTAGCTATCTTGACCAAGACTCGAGCTGGAAGTTCTACCACATCTCCAAAATAGGGTGAATCAGATCTATATCGATGAATTTCTCTCAGAGATTCAAGCCAGAATGTCGGAAGGAGAATATGACATCTTTTCGAATATTGCTGAATTAGTCTTTGACTCTGACCAATAAGACCAAATAGGTCATCTTCAACATCGACTTTACGATATGGTTCGACAGGTTTTGGTTGCTCCTCACCAACTAGTGGTACCAATTCAGAGTCAGAAGATCCTGCTGCTGTTCCTCCAGTAGGCACTTTTTGTCCAGCTGGAACCTCACTCCCTTCAAGAAGAGATAGTATCTCCTGAGTTGCAGTCCCAGATTCCATCTGCCTAGCCTTATTCGATAATTTGGGTAGAAGACTCTCAATCTGTGAAAGGCGTTTCACAATTAAGCTCATGATATTCTGTGTGGAGGGTGGAATTCCTTTCATTGTGGTGGCTTCCTCCATCCATTTGCGTGTTCTCAGAAGACCTTGAGTCAAAGAGTCGACTCTATCAGGATCGAGAGTTTCTTCAACTTGTGTGCTCAGAAGAAAGTGGATGAGTGTTGAATTCAGGGTGACAATAAGAAGAAGTCTATCTATGAGGTCTTCATATTGGAATGATGAGGAGTCAGACATTATGTCACCACCAGTCCTATTCCATTGTATCACCTGGAGTCATGTAGTAGCTGAATAGCTCACGAAAGTCGTTTATTGCATCTACTAGCTCTTTTCGAGTCGTGCCTTTCGATCTCATGAACCAACCCTGTTTGAGGGGTGAGGCTCCGCTATGTAAATTAACCAGTTGGGTAGCTTCGTTGATGATTTGGACAAGTTCAGGAATCTTAGGTAACCCAAGTAGAAGAAGAAGGTTCGTCCTAGGATCTTCTTCATGATATTGCACATAGCATGGGGTTATTGCAGCTCCAGGTGCAATGAACTTGTCTAGTGCCTCTTTCACATGCATGCCAAATTCTGCCTTTGCAATGTGTCTTGGTCCAGAAAGGACATAATACACACTCTCTGCATTTGGCTCATCACCAACATCTGCATAGGAACACTCCTTTACTGCATAGTCAATCATTGTTCTGAGCTGTTTTGGCATACTACCTGCGTCAGGTATGAGACCTATATCTGTATAGAGCGCAGGAACCACAACAGGGTCTAACTTTCTCGCATAGTCTGCAAGATCAGTTGTTGGGAAAACGTCTTTCGATTTTTCCCAAACACCTGGTGAGAGCATTGCCTCAACAACATCCAGAGCAAGTGGGTTGACCAGCTCAACAAATGCTTGTTCAGTTCTTGCCTCTAAATCAGAACTCTCATCCAAAGTTGAAGGCACCATGGTTTCAATTGAGTCAATGTCCGCTATGTCGACTTCAAGCTCCCTCCGAAGGTAGTCTACAGTATCACCTTTTCTCCATTGGAGAATTCGCTTCAGCATTGTTCTATTAGATAGTAAGATTGTGAGATCTGCGCCTCGTTCCTGAAGCTGCGCTCGTAGTAATTTTGAAACCGCCCAGATTGAGTTTAACGCTTCACTTGACTGACCTTCAAATGGAAG
>LRSL01000118.1 GCA_001563335.1 Candidatus Thorarchaeota archaeon SMTZ1-45
AATCAAACCACGTATCGTTGTAGTTGACAACATGCTTCAACAAGAGAACATTTCTGATATTCTAGCTGTTACAAGAACACCGGATGAAAGATTGGGAGACCTATCCGCTCAGATTGCAGCGAATAATGTTGGTATGGAACGAATTGGCGACATTGGCCAGACCTTTGGATGGTTAACATTATTGAGAACTTTCGAGGAACTATCTAATTATTCTGCAAAAAGAATGAGAGATGCTCTTTCCCTATATGCAGGACATAGAGCAAGTTTTACAGATATGCTTGAAAGTGATGGAGCTGGTGGTTGGGATATTCCTATATCAATCAGTATTGGAATATCTGAGAGAGGGGTATTGGTTGACTTTAAAGGAACTTCTGAACAAGTCCACGGGAATGTCAATTGTCCAATAGCGTCAACATTATCTTCCATCTATTATGTGTTCATCGCACTCTTTGGCAGAAACATCCCGGTCAACGAGGGGTGTTGGAGTATAATCGACGTTCAAGTACCAGAAGGTTCACTTTTGAATCCAAGATATCCAGCGGCGGTTTCAGCAGGAAATGTAGAAACTTCACAGAGGATAGTAGATGTAACTTTAGGAGCGTTGGCAGAAATTACTCCTGATTTGGTCCCTGCAGCAAGTCAAGGCACAATGAATAACTTAACAATTGGAGGATTAGACCCGAGATCTAATAGACCATTCTCATTCTACGAAACAATCGGAGGAGGGTCAGGTGCATCAAAGGGACATAATGGCACAAGTGGAATACATACTCATATGACAAATACTCTGAACACTCCAATAGAATCACTGGAAACGGAATTCCCACTCAAGGTTCTGAAATATTTAATCAGAAGAGGGACAGGAGGTAGAGGTGAGTGGAAAGGGGGCGACGGTATTATCAGAGAGATTGAGGTTCTAGCAGATAATTGTACAATATCAATCCAGTCTGAAAGAAGAAGGCTACACCCTTATGGACTTAACAAGGGTGAGAAGGGATCTACAGGGAAGAATAGTCTTGTATACGAGAATAGAGTCCATCCTCTTGAAGCGAAGTCAACAATAATAGCTCCAAGAGGTGCAATAGTAAGAGTTGAAACACCTGGTGGAGGAGGATGGGGACCTCCTCCATTAGAAAGAGTACAGGTGTAATTATACTGCTACAGACACAGACCCATCCACAGCGTTAACTTTCAGAGTTTGAGTTTTAGAGCCAGCAGTGATTTTCACGTAGTATATGGGGACATAGAAACCCTCCAGTTTGTTGAAAGTCAGAGAATGCGATATTACACGTTTTGCACCAGATGGTTTCTGTACTGCCATCTTGGAAACAGCTTTGATCACCTTCTCTAGACTGTTGAACTTACCTGGACTGGGTTTGTTCTTTTGAAGCCATGAAGCACTGGCACCCTTCTTCCCAGGACCCTTTAGAAGTGATTCAAATGCTCGGGCGGGCCCGCCTGTTCTACCATCAAGGACCATACCATCAGAGCGTTTGATTTCAAGAAGTTCAACCATATCTACTCTAACCGAATAGAATTCTCCTTTTTTCTTGGGAGCATAGACATCTTTTCCAACTAATATTCCCTTTACCTGATCAGTAACACCAATCTCTTGAGATCGGAGTCTTAGGAATTCAAGCATTAATTCTGCATCATATATACAGTAGAAATCATGTTTGAGAGAGGGTTTACTAACACTTACTTCACTGGAAGTTACTCCGAGGATATCAGCGCTCTCAGACTCAGCTATTTTTGTAGCTTTTTTGATATCTATTTTGGGTGTAAAATAGTATAGTTTCCTCTTTTTGCTATCAACATTCATTTTTGAATGAGCACCTGTCAGTTTGAACATTGATGGTTTCGGTACTGTTTTTTTCTTCGCCTTTTTCTTCGCCATGACGAACCACTGCACTGAAAGAGTATTACTAACTATATGTCCTCTTTGGCCGCTGATGTGTCTGGATGTACTTTTTCATTTGTGAGCAAATGATGCCTTTATGATATCTCCTGTTTCATAGAGTCTAACAAATCCGACTCTTTCAAACTGTACAAACGTTCCCTTTGCTAGCTCTTTGATATCTGGCTCTCCAAGTCCAAATGCGACAGATCCATCAATTAAGGTAAGCTCCACAGGGACACTATTCAACTTAGGAACCCAATGGATTATGGGACCGTTTATCTTCCGGACTTCATCCACATCAATACTATGCATCTTTACTGAAACTGGCTCAAGCTGTTCAAGTACAAAGTTTGCTAAATCCTTGAGACGGAAAATGGAGCCCTTCTTCATTCTCTTTAGGTCGTATTCAGCTATTCCAAATGTGGCTTTTCCATCACTAGCACCAATCGGTATTTCCCTCATACCTTTTTCAGGAAAATCAGGATGAACAGGGACATTAGCAACAGTAAGATCTGGAGCAATACCTTTGGCTTCAATCCATATCGGGTTGCGCACAAAGAAAACACGTGGAGTTTCAGCATCCCTCAATTTTCTGTTCTCTGAATAGACTGATTTCATTGATATTGAAATATCTACAATACTAAGACCTAAGTCAAGCATCACCTTTCGAAGGGCTCGCTGATCAATACCTCTCTTAGCAAGAGACTGAAGACTCCAAGTACGTGGATCATCCCAGCCAGTATACGTACCATCTCTTACCTCTCGGCGGGATTTACTCTTACTCAGTGTCGCATCTTCAAACTTTAAGCGTCCATAATAGATCAATTCAGGATGTTGCCAGCCATAGATACTCCAAATGTGTTGTTCTATCTTACCTTCTTTCACTAAATCCTTGCCACGTATGATGTGTGAGATTCCAAGTTCATGGTCATCAATACCCCATGAATACTCAAGCAATGGCCAGACTCGATACTTTGTACCTACTCGAGGGTGCTCTGTTTCAGATATTCGAAGAATCACGTGGTCGCGCATAGCGGGATCGGGGTCTTTCATCCCTGTTTTGAGTCGAACTGCGGCAGCTTTCTCTGGATATGTCCCATCTAGCATTTTCTCCCATCGTGCTAGATTATCCTCCACACTGAGAAACTGACATGCACAGGGAATTCCTCTAACTTTATGTTCTTTGCGCCATACATTGGCATCGCAGTCACAGACATATGCCTCTTTCTTTTTCATCAGATTTACAGCATATTTGTAAAATAGCTCTAATCTGTCAGATTTGTATACAGTCTTGTGCCATTCGACATCCAGATATTCTAAACCCTCTGGTATTAGATCAAATGCTTGAGGCTCAACTACCTTTTCAGTAGACCCAATTGTATCATCAAAGACAAGAATCAGTTCACCTTTGTATCTCTTTACATAGTAATCATTCAGAATGACCATTCGGGAGTTTCCGACATGAAGAGGACCTGATGGAAAAGGTGCTAGTCGCATGACAATTTTAGACCAGCGATCAATGTTCGGAAGTTCAGGTGGCTCTTTTTCTTCAGGGAGCTCGATTTCATCTGTGACTTCTAGTAATTCAGGAGCAATCTGTTTTAACTCTCTAATCTGATCTTCAATGGACATCTTAGAGATTTCATCTACATACTTTTGAACAATTGCCTTGACCTCACCTGCACGAGACCGTAGATCAGCTCGCGACCCAAGTAAAGTACTCATTACAGAGTTTACACTAGGCGTTCCCTCATATTTTACAGCGTTGTCAAGTACACTCTTGCGGACCTCATGCTCCAGGTCATCCAATCATAACAACTCCAATAGGTACGTCTTTGACTTTCATTTAACTTTGACTGGAGAGAACGAATCTTTCACAACAAAGGATAAGAAAATGCACCACGGTTATGCTTATTTGGACTATTTGGGAAGAGTAAGGTAGTAACAGCGTTTAGGTGCAAAAGTAGTGTCTGAACTTAAATGTTGCAAAAGATGCGGGGCTTTCTTAACCTGTACCACTAAAGGCGAGTGTTGTCCCGAATGTGAATGGTTTGACCCCATTGACAACCTCTGTATGGCTGTTCCTGAGAAGAAGATCATAAAACCCGTAAAGCGCGAAGGGGAAGAGGAACAAGAAGAAGAATTTGAGGTAGATCCAGAAACATTCTTGTTTGAGGATGATGACGAAGACGATGATTTTACTGATCTACCACCTGAAAGAGAGTCTACCGACGATGATGAAGATGATGATGATTTCGATTTCGACGATGAGGATAAGGATGAATTCGATTTCGATGACGATGATGAATGGTGATAACCAATATTATTTCCATTGTCCGATATAAGACACTTCTTGATTATAATGCATAGAAATACCGAGCTAAAAGGAATATTGCAATTATTAAAGTCCCAGTAGCATTTCCAACCAGCCAGTTGCGAGCATTTTTTGGGCTGATCTTGAATGATCCAAGAGGTTTCAATCCTGATGGTGCTTTGTGATCCGGGTCTCCTGCAATCCACAGAATCTCCAGCGGATTTGCATCACTTGGGAAAATATCTAGGTAAAGATGAGAGGCGTATCCTAGAAGGAAAAGAGCAGTTATGTAATATTCAGCTTCAGCACCAGCAGCAAGAATTGTTCCAGTTCTACTAGCTACATTTACTGCTGTTGCTAAAACAGCTAGCAAGGGAAGGATGCCTGAGTGAAAGATGATATTTCTGTGGCGTGAAATTCCAAGAAATGGAATGTCCCAATCTGGCACCAAGGCGCCTGCAATGGTGATGATGGCACCGATGAAGATCGATATGTTTCCAATAACAGTAACTAGGCTATAGAATTGGTAAACAGTGGTGCCAACTAATGAGCCAATGCAGAATGTGACAAAGAATAATGCACCCACAGCACCTTTATTGCTGGATGTTCTTGCTCTCATTTCTCTGTTAGGTGCTTTATAATAGAGAATCGGAACACAAACAATACTTGTTACAAAGCCACCCATGATATAGAATAGCAGTAACTCGCTAAGAGTGCCTAAATCTGAAAGCCAGACACTAAAAGCGAAAATCAAAGAATAAAGACCTACAAAGAGAGCAAAAGCGAATACAATGTGAGAAACACGATTCATTCTTCAGACCCCTTCACATAGTCTAGTTCAGCTAGCTGTTAGTCTTATTTCTTTCCCCCTCTCAAACCGGGGAACCAATACTGAGTACTCCTAGAATAACTGCGTTGTTCTTTTGCAACACCATTCTTAACAAGGAGTTCAAGCGCGTTCTTCACTCGTTCCTCAGTCCAACCCAGACTTACAACAGCATCTTCTATGTTGAGAAGTCCATCTTTGCTTGCTGCAAGACTGAGTATCTCTTGTGGATCATTTGTGAGTGCGACAGGGACGAATTCCACCAGTAGCGCGCCTCCCTCTATTTTAGAGAGACCCTGAATTAAGCCCTCTTTGGCCATGTCTTCTATAATTCGTTCAATTTCATTTGCATGAGTTCCCCACCCAGCAATATCCAGTCGTACAAGGAGTTCTGAGAAAAGCATGATTCCACCAAACATTTTGGAATCTTCTGCCATCCTAAGGATGTCACGTCGAAGACCATCAGTTCTATTATCTCTCTTCAGGAGTCTTCTGACCATTCCAGATTGCTTCTTTGCTTCAGCGATCCATGATTCAGGTTCATAGCCTAATTCAGTAAGGAGCTCGAAGAGCGCAGATCTATATGCTGGAATACTTAGTAAGGTGCTTCCTTGGGTTTCAAAGGCCTCCCATAAGCGCTCACGAATCATATCTAAGCGCCGAGATCTATCAACTAATTCATCTAGTCTAGCTGCTATTTGCTCTTCATGTGAAAGTGAATTGAGCATTATTGGTATCGCCACAGCACTTGTTGATTCAATTGTAAATTCAATAGGTTTGTCAAAATATCTCGACGCACGAACAACACCTTCGTAGCTACTCATTGGTATGGAAACAACAATGATTCCTTTGTCATCAGATTTTGCAGAAATTGCACCTAGTTCAAGCTCAGCGTTTTCGACCGGTCGTCCAGCTTCGTCTTGAATATGAAATCGTACACGACAAAGGGTTCCATCAACAACAAGAGGAGTAACACGACGTTTCATGCGTGTCTTTATTTTTACTTCAGGAAAACCTGACAAGATGACTTGCAATTCTTCAATTAGTGGACGTTTCACAAGTCCATCACCCAAGAGTGATTCCGCACCCTCCAGAATTAGAGTCCTAGATTCTTTTACTGAGAGTAGATTGAAATTCTTAGAAGACTCTCGTATGAATTTCCTCAACGCAACATCATTATTTGCTCTTTCACTCAATAGTGATGTGATAGCATCTATAGCTCGAGAGGGGCTTGAGAACCCATCGACAAAATCACGTCTTCGACTTACTTTTTCACCATTAGAAACAAGTTGAGAGATTGGATAAACTTCAATATGGAGTTGCCCCTTTTTTGAAAAGCCAGCAAGGAAGAAAGGTAACAGAATTAGGGCGTCTTTGCCCCCATCGTTCACAGGTGATATAGGGACAGACATATCGATAATGGAGGAAAGTTGATCATTAAGTGTCATTTTGGCAGCCTGGAATTCTGCAACAAGATTATCTCTCTCTATGAGTAAGTTTCGTGAGTTTCCTTGGATATTAGAGAGTGTTTCATTTCTTCTGGCTTCATCACGTTCAAGAGCAGCTTTTCTTGCCAACAGTGTTGTCTTTATTTCTGCAAGTCGCTCCGGTTTTGTATCTGATGATGATGCTGAAATTTTGGTAAATTCTGACTCCAGAGTTTCGATTTGTTGATGTAATGAATCAATCCGCAAGTCCAATCTTGAAAGAATTGGAGCTGATTCAGCCTCACCTTTTTCTACTACTGACTCAACCTTTGCTGCTAGATTATCAATGAGAGAGGATACTGTTTTCTCAACTGAACTCAAGGTTGATGCGGTTTCTAGCAGGATATCGATTGATTTTTGAAATTCCTTCTGCTTCAGTAAGCCTGCAAGAAGTACTTCGAAGTCCTCAACTTGATTTCTAAGAGGCCTGTCGAGTATCTGTGCAATTCCTCGAGCCATCAATCCACTCATCAAGCCCAAGATTGTGAAACGTTCAGTTGTTCTTAGTGATGTAACTATTTCACAAGCATCCCTAACAGCTCCCAACAGTGTTTCAGCATCGATACTTGATTCAAGCTTCTCAACAATTGATGTAGTTGTGTAACTTCTTTGTTTTATAACAGACTCACTAGTGAGGCCTAGAAGTTCAACAAGAAAACTCCGATTGGGAAAGGGGGATTTAGCTATTTCCACAGGCAAGTAGCATTTGAGAATGAATTCAAGTTCGCGACCATCGCGTTGTTCTATTGCACGAAGAACCATGCCAGCTAAAACATAATCTTCTGGTATTGACTGTTCCATTGGTTGACCGCCTGCTAACTGGAGTCTCCTCGTAGCTGTTGAGGGTACAATGAGGTTCCAACGGTCAAGGTTCATCGTGATTCCTATTGTTGAAATCATAGGAATGCTTTTCATACTTTCTTATGGAGAAACAAATGAGCTTCAAGCGCGCTTCATTACGAAATAATGTAGTTCAAGGAGCATGAATATGAAAAGAGATGATCCTCTGCTGCTTCCATTATGTCAAATCTGTGGAGAATACAAAGGCGTTGGACCTTGTAAGAATCCAGCATGTCCAGATTGTTTTAGTAGAGATACTGCTTTGAGAAAGGAAGATGTGGAACAGAACACACACCAAACGTGTGGTATCTGTGGAAAGGTGAAGTTTGTTAGCTGTGCTCAATGTGGAAATAGTTTTTGTGAATCACATAGTTTGGGTGCCAATTCGAATCATTTCATGAATTTTAACCAACATCTTGGAACATGTGTGGAGTGCCTGAAGATTATCTGTGAGAACTGCTGGATTCTAAGTCCAAAAGGGGAGATTATTTGCTTAGTACATCTAGAGAAAGAACGAAAAACACATGCATATCGCTCACCTAACCCTTAGGCATTACATGAGGGTCAAACATTTATGTTAATACTACAACTCCATAGAGTGGGACGGCATATGCCAGAGGCAACATTTGTGGTTCATCTTGATGATTATCAAGGATTCCTAGTTAAGCAAAGATACCCCTCATCACTTACTCTCAATGAGAAAGTTTTGAATTTGATTTTCTATGAGCAACAGAAAGAGGATAAAGAGGAATTGAGTCTGGCGGAAATTGAAGGATTTAGAATAGCAATCTTCAGCGCACCAGAATATCCAAAATGGATGGTTTGCACTATCCTCGGTGCTGAGGAGGATTACAACCTAGTCGATGAAGGACTTGCCGGTTCAGGAAGGCTCATTCTTGCCTTAATGAATGAAGATGAGGAATCAGTGAATCTTGAGGAGATTGTTAAAGCTGGGAGTATCCTAGAAAAGACCAAGGAAGAGCAAAAACTTGCATCTATCTTTCTCACTCCATCGTCAGCGTTACTACTCGAACGTATGCAATATGAAGGTGTTGAGAAAGCTGCTAAACTCTCAATTTGGCTAAAGAATCAGGTCCAAGATGAAGTAGACCTTCGTGAGGCAATGGCGCCTCTAATGAACACAGGCGTGGTTAAAGTTGAACTCGTCGGAAAAACATCAGAGATGGTCTTTCTTGTCAAAGACATCTTTGGCTACCGTGCTCCACCCGTTGAATCTCTAAAGAGAGCTGCTCAAATAATACCAAGTATCGCAGAAAGATACAAAGAATATGTAACAGCATTCTTCTCACCACCCCCTCCAAACAAAGGATACAATCCAACTTTGCCCATTAGTGATCCAAACTCACCCATTCTTGAAGATAGAGAGAAACTCTCTCGTCTTCTTGCTGATAGTTTGAACTACATGGTTCTTGATTCATTGAGAGCTGAACCACTCTCTGCAGCAGAGGTGTCTTTGAAAACTGCACTTCCAGAATCCATAGTGAAGAAAGTACTTTGGGCACTGGAATCAGAGAAGGTAGTCGTCCATTTTGAGGATGAGGATGTATGGGCACTTTTAACGAATCCTCGGATTGAATCTTTTATTCCTGAATACGTCCTACCAATGATTAAGAAGAAGGTATCAGAGAAAGAAATAACACCACAAATTGCACGCAGACATCTTGAACTCTTGATTCAAAACTATGGTGAGCCGGAATGATCAGAAGTGTCTATGTACTTGGCGAGCAGGGAAATATGCTCTATTCCAAAGATTATGCTAAAAGTGAGTCTAAAGCAGAACTGGTTGAGTTTCTGGTCAATCTTACTCATTTCTTGAAGACTGTAGACCTTGAAGATAAGACAGAGTTCATGAATGTGGCTATTTCACGTATCTTCTTTGCACAGAGAGATAATTTCACGTTCATGTTTGTTGCTGACAAGGCAGATGATGCAACTCAAATTGAAGAAAAGATGGGGCAATTAGTTGATTCATTTATGCGTGATTTTGCAAACCTAGCTCATGCAAACCAACCACTAGATGGTTTTGATGAGAAAGTTGATGAGATTGCTGTCACGATGGTAAAAGTCGCCATCTTGGGGTTTGCAGGTGTTGGAAAAACCACGACACTCCATCTTCTTAGAGGTGAAACCCTTCCTCTTGTCCATGATCCCACAATAGGTGTATCAATCAAAAAATTACCTGAAGAGGTAGAGAATGCCAACATAGTTCTTTGGGATCTAGCTGGGCAGTCAAGATTTAGCATCCTATGGGCGAAAATGATTGCTAATGCTCAGGTTGTAATCATAGTCACGGACAGTACCTTAGAGAATGTTTTGAGGAGCAAGAAGCTAGTAACTCTTGTTAAAGAAGAGGTTCCTGATGCAAAAGTTATAGGTATCGCCAACAAACAAGACCTTCCTACTGCTTTAACACCAGAAAGAGTCGGTCAAATTCTTGGAATTCCAACTTACGAACTTGTGGCCATTGACATTTCATATAGAGATAGGCTTATTCAAATCATTCGAAGAGCCATCCTTGAGGGGAAGGCTGAAACAAAAGCCGCTTGATTGAAATCCACTGAATATTCGTCAAGGCAAAGGTTAAGAACTAAACAAGAGGATGTACCACGTAACTAGCGCACTTGGGTGACTATACATGTCCTTTGATATAAGCGCAATAATGGAGAAACTTAAAGAAATCGAAGACTTCGCCGAGAACGTAGCTGAAACCAAGAAGCTTGCGGATCAATTGGCTGAGAACTTCACGAAAATGAAGATGTCTATCAATCAGACGATTAATGATAGCTTTGCAGAAATAGCCAATCAGATTGAAGCTCTGAGGCAGAACATGGAGAAAATGGAAAGCGTCAAGACAGATGCCCCAAAAGTTGAGACTCCGGCCCCAGCACCAAAGCCTGCACCAGCGCCGGAGATTACGACTCCAGCTCCTGAACCAACACCAGAACCAGTTGTTGAGGTGACTCCTGAACCGGTGCCGGAACCAGAACCCGAACCTGTCGCAGCAACTGAGGCTGCACCAGCAGAGGGTAGCGACCAGTTGGACTTCCTGCTTCAACAGAAAGATAGGCTGAAAGCTCAATTAACTGACCTGCGTTTTGACTACATGCGAGGGTATATTCCAGAGGATGAGTACAAGACAAAAGAATCAGAGCTTGACACACAGCTTGAAGATATTGACAAACAGATTGCTGCCTTAAAATAAGAAGTTGCAGTTAATTGTCTGGATGCAGACCCAGTCATAGCTTAGAATAGGGCAAAGGAATAATATTCGAGCCCTACTTCTTCTTTTTGACTAGTCTAGCAATTGCTTACAGGTAATTTTTGATTCTAGAATCAATATGCCATCGAAACTGTTTAGCAAGGGAACAAGTTGTGTCTATGATGGATTTTATTTCTTTTTAGTAGCCGTTTTTGAACCAGCTTGTGATTCATCAGCTTTCTTCTTGGTAGTCTTCTTCTTCGGAGCTTCCTTCTTCTCAGTCTTCTTCTTCGGAGCTGCTTTCTTCTCGTCCTTCTTCGGAGCTTCCTTCTTCTCAGTCTTCTTCTTCGGAGCCGCTTTCTTCTCGTCCTTCTTCGGAGCCGCTTTCTTCTCGTCCTTCTTCGGAGCTGCTTTCTTCTCTTCCTTCTTCTTTGGAGCCGCTTTCTTCTCTTCCTTCTTCGGAGCTCTCTTTCGAGTAACTTTCTTCTTTGGTATCTCTTCTTCTTCTTCTCGTTCCATTTTAGTTTCAGGCTTGGATGGAATTACCTCCAAAGGTTCGACAATGACCTCTGGTCTCGTGTCTTTGCGTTCCTTCTTTTCACCAGCTTCTCTTCGCTTTCGTGCAAGTTTGCTTGGTTTTACCAATTCTGGACTTGATGCTGCAGCAAGTGCAAGATCCATCTCCTCAGTAATTACAGGTTCCTTGGGTACACTAGATGCAATTTCTTCAAGAGCATCAGCAACCACAATTGGAGCTCCACCTTCTCGTTTCTCCAATTCAGACGGTGTAGTGTAAACAACAAACCCGCCTTCGCGGATATAGGGAACAACTGCTCCCTCTGATTCTTTCTCTTTTAGTATCCTACGGGCAATACTCATACGAATATTGAAACGATGGGCTAAATCATAACAAGTGACTGATTTTGCTTTCTTGAGGTATTCATCAATACCAGATTGTGTATCAGGTTTTGGAATTGCATCTCGAATAACTCTCTCTGTCTTTACGGCTGATTTGCCCCACTTCTTACGGCTGATAGTAATTACTCTCCTAGATACCTGTTACTAGGCTCACGGCGGAAAACTTGAGTTTGACTTTTAAAGATGCTCATTGCTCGCTTTTTTAAAATGGAAATGGAGCAATAATAACTTTGAACAAGGTCCAAGAGATCCCTATATTAATCGAGAATCTTGTTTCATTTGCATATCCTGAACTTCAACAATCGAGTATATCCATATCATGGGGAAAAACATCAAGTTACGCTCAGATTCAATGGAATCGCTCAAAGGATAATATTTCAATCAAGATTAGTAATGATGTAAAAATCTGGCATGAGGCAGGGATAATTGGATTGATTTCACACGAACTCAGCCATCCAACACAAAAAGGAAGAGTTCTGAGCGAATTCAAAACCGATAATGACGTAATATCTCGAGGTTTAGGACCGTACTTAGCTATCGAGAGATTGTTTGCTGGGAAGTATATTGACCATAGGATAATTAATGGGAGGGATAGATATCTTGGATATAGATCAATCCGAAACCAACTTACAAATCTCGAAACTCAACAGCTAGATACACTTCTATCTAGAATTCAACTGGCACCAGCAAAACCTCACATCCCAATTTGGCAAAGTCATGACACAGTGATAATTAATGATGAACACAGAAGCAATATTACTATCGAAGGTCATCAGTTCTTATTGCCAAATAACGTTCATGATCCAGATATCAAATTAGTAGAACGAAATAATATCACATTAATCTATGCTGACGATATTTTGGTAGGAGAGTACCCTGTCAAAGATGTCTGATTACGTTGTCATGTATTTAGAGGTCCTTCCTTTTTGAGATCTTTAGCTTTTGCTCCAGCATTACATTACTTTTTGGGGGAATATCTTCTTGAACAACACATCCTGCTGAAATTATACTGTCCTCTCCAATCCTTGTAGCAGGGTAAATCGATGCATTGACACCAATAACAACATTGTCACCCACAATTGCTCCAAACTTGCTAAGAGGGACTTGCACTTTCTTATCCTCTTGTGTAAGAAATAGTGGTTCACTCCCAGGGCGCCAGTTCCATAATTGAGCACCTGCTTCAATGCATGTGTCAGCTCCAACTATTGAGTCTGCGAGATATGTCATTCTACCAACATTGACCCTCTCAAAAACCATGCTGCTACGCATTTCAACTGCATAGCCAATTCGTACACTATCACAAAGACTACTGTAATCTCGAATAAGCGAGTTGTTACCTATGTAGACATTCTTTCCTATGTATATTGGACCCCTTAGTGTTGTGTTTGGTCGGATGATACTACCTTTATCTATAAAGACGGACCCTTCGATAACCACGCTTGAATGTACATCTGCAGATTCTGATATGAAACTGCCTTTGCCCTTGAGCATACGATCCATGACTATCCGATTTGCATTTAGAATATCCCAAGGCCAAGTAAATTCAGCCCATTCTTTCTCCCAGACAGTGGCTGAAACTTGATTACCATCTTTTATAAACTCCTCAAAAGCAAGTTCCATTGCACGATGCTTTTCGAGGAGCGGTAGCACATTAGTATCGAAAACAGAGACTCCCGCCACTGCATAGTTACTAACATATCTCTCAGGACCGCCCTTCTCTACGAATTTTTCAACAATCCCATTAGGACCAATTTTTACAGTTCCAAATTGTTCAGGATTAGAAACAAGAGTCACTAGGAGGGTAACAGCGCTCCCCATAGTCTGGTGGTTGCTAAGTGTTCTTGTGACCATTTCAGGTTCTACCAATACATCGCCATTAACAAGCAGGAATTCTTCCTCGCCATTAAGCTCCTCTTTTGCGGTTAGAATTGCAGATTCTGCCCCTTCTTGTTTGTGCTGAATCATATAACGAATTCTAATTCCTTGTTCTCCACCCATCTGGAAGTGATCGATTAATTCTTCACGTCCATGACCAACAACAATGATAATATCACGAATATCGTTTTCAACAAGACTATCGATTATGTATTGTAAAACTGGATGTCCTGCAATCATCAACATAGACTTAGAGCGATTTGATGTGAGTGGTCTGAGTCGTTGACCTTCCCCAGCAGTTAGCACTAGTGCTTTCATTGTGTGTCACACTATCACTACTCAACACTATGAAGCATAAAACTATTGGCTGTGATAAATAATAGTACTAATCAATCAGTTTGAAGTAGATACGTCTCTTTCCAGCTCCAACATTCTTGGACTTACCAATCTGTAAACGACCAATTTCACGAGTGTTTTTCACATGGGTACCAGCACATGATGCAACATCGAAATCACCGATTATAAGAACTCTGAACTCCTGCACCGACTCTGGTACCATCTCAAGATATCTAGTTTGATAGCCGCGGCTTCGTAGAAAAGAAATAGCTGCAGCTCTTGGCATAAATCGAACATCAACATCGATGTTCTGCGCCAAAATATCGTTTACATCATTTTCAACACTGCGTTTCATTTCTTCATCAAAAGATTCCAATGGAGAATAATCAGCTCTACTCTCTCCGGGTTTGATCATATTCCCCACTGTTACAACATCATAGTTCAATTGGAGATACCTAGAAAGAACATGTTGACAGGTATGAAAACGCATACATTCATAGCGTCGAGCCCAATCAATCTCACCGTGTATCTTCTCTCCAACTCTGAAGGGCGAAGCAGATAGAATATGCCTAATCTCATCGTCCACTTTTCGAACATCCGTCACTTGAACGGTCCTAGAACCATTAGTCAAAACACCATGGTCTGCTGATTGACCTCCACCCTCTGGATAGAATGCGGTTCTGTCAATAACTACATAGTTTTCGCCTGATGACTCGACTATTGCATCAAACTCTCTAAGATAGTTATCTCTCATGTGCAGAAGCTCAGTCATAACCGATGTCCCCGTTATGCTTCTCTGGATCGACGAACATTTGTCCATTCGGTCACTGCTAAATCTTGTGCTTTGACAAGTTCTGCCCCCGTTAAATCAACACCAGAGGTTTCAGCTGCGGCGGATATTATTGCTCGGACTTCAGCTTCATTCTCTTCTTCCATTAGACCTGCGAGAATAGCACTAACTGTATCATCCTGTACCCCTCGTTCTTTAAGAAATCGGGCGAGAGGTGTATAGGAGATCGGAACATAACCGCTATCAGTTGCAGGTTCAAGACCCAGAGATTTCATCTGGGAATTGAACTTCTTTGTTATAATATCTTGACGTGAGTTTACCACAGGTTCAATGAGTTCTTTCTCTTTGTCAATTTGTGTAACCATGCGACGCATTTGCTTTAAAACGGGGTCTGATTTTGGAGATTTCGATTTTGTCGCGTAACGAGCCCCAGCCAAAATAAGAACCATCACAATTGTAAACAGAAAAATCGGGCTTACTATAAAATCGATGATTAAATCGATAATCTCTGGTATTTGCATTCCTGAACGCCTCTCTGATGTTTCTCGTTGACATCAGTATGTTGTTCCTCGTACAATGTTAACTTTAAGGTTATTCCTGATGGGACAATCGAGTCCTCAACTGCTAAAATGTCGAGCTATTTCAAGATAGATATCAATCGATTGATAGAGTTCATCTAGGGAGATGAACTCATTTGGTTGATGTGCTTGTTCTATTGAACCAGGTCCACAGATAACATTTAGAATACCAATCTTCGGTTGGAGGACCGAGCAATCTGTTCCATATGTGGCAGTACCCATCTTGGGAATCATTCCTGTTACATTTTTCACTACATCTCTTACTATTTTAACTATCTCAGAATCGATTGGAGTGAGCACAGCAGGTTTACCATGGATATATTCTACCTTGACTCTTTCTGATAATCCCGCTGATTCGATTCTTGTATTCATTGTCTTAAGCAGTGTATCAGGATCTTGACCTTTGACTATTCGCATGTCAAGTTCAGCTTCACATCTATCAGGTACAACATTGATAGTTATCCCACCTTGAATTACACCAATATTCATAGTAGGTTGTCCAAGAATTTCATCGACTTCGTGAGGATAGGATTCTTCGGTAAGAAGACGTACTGCCTCTATGCAATCTTTAATTGCGTTGATGCCTTCATCTGGTCTTGATCCATGAGCAGATTTTCCAATAGCAACAACTCTTGACCAGAACATACCTTTTTCGCCAACTAGGACCTGAAGACTTGTTGGTTCAGCGCAGACTCCAAACTTTATCCCATTGAGAAGACCACTCTTAGCCACCTCTTCAGCACCCGAGCATCCCAACTCTTCATCAGACGTTGTCAGGACAACAAGAGGCTTTGAATGGCGCTCCTCCGCATAGAGGATCAAAGTTTCAGCAAGGGCTGCTACTGGGCCCTTCATATCGCAAGCCCCTCTGCCATAGAGGAGTCCGTTGTCAATATCAGATGAGAAGGGATCATGGAACCAATCTTCAAGAGACCCAATTGGTATTGTATCCATATGCCCGTGCATGACGATATCTCCTTTTTGTCCATCATGACTCGAGAAAATCAAATTAGGTCTCTTTGCTGGTCCAACGGAGGTGCATGATATTCCATACGCTTCTAGATGGCTGCGTAGGATCTTAGCAACTTCTATCTCATTTCCAGGAGGATTTTCAGAGTTGGTGGCAATGAGCTCTTTCAACAGTTCAAGAACACGGGACTTGTCCATCGAATTAAACCCCGAACCAAATTCAGTTCAAATCAATGTTAAGAAAGTTCCTGAATTTTTGTATAACAGGAAACGGACAACTATATAGGATAACAATAGAATATCAACATGTGGCATTTCTGTGAGGCGGTTACCCCTGGCTGAGCTTCGGCGATGACGAGCCAAGAGCAAGCTGAGATTTGCCACATCTTTTCTTCATGAAAAAACGAATGTCGAATTAAGGCTGAGACCTGCAAATGAAATGCGCAGAGAATTGGTCACAATTCATTCGCCAAGTTTTAGGATTATCTTGTTCCTTTCAAGAGTGACTCCAAATTCTTGCCCATCGTCATCAAATAGGAAAACATCCTCCTCCTTGATGAAGACCTTCACAGTCTTCCTCAACTTGCGTGATGGGATGTCGCCCATTGGAATGACATAGGTCTCAGCCATTTCTTAGAACTCCGACGGATGCGTGGTGGTGCGACAGTCTAAGAGGGATGCAAGACTTAAGACTATGATACTCATTCAAGTATATATACGAGCATCCAACATATCGAGCCATTCTAACGGTCAGGAAATTGATTCTATGCCACTTTCACGAGGGCTCAATAGAGAAGAACCTCAGAACCAATGAGGTTGAAGTTCCACAGATACATGCAAGATTTATTCACCTTAACAAATGGCCACGGGATGTATTTTGTGTGAAGTTGACTTGCTCTATGGATTGTAGGCGAATGGGTGCCTTGCTGATTCTTTTCGAGCAATTATCTCATCTACTCCCTGACGACTCTCTATTGCCCTCCTGAGCGCATGTCTCACAGCAATGAAGTTGTTAATATGAACTCGTGTCTTGTTAACCGCACTTGGGTGTACAAAGACATTTGCAGCAATAACAAGGTCCCGAACAAGTTCCTCAGGGATTATATTGTCAGTGATTGTCCGGCGCACTGCATCAGCCACAGCCCTTTGTGCAACATCATAGACCATCTTCTTGTGATCTTCTGATGTGATTGTAACTGTGGGAGCAAAAACAGTAATCAACTCAAGGTCCTTAATGATATTCGATTGATGCGTGTCCTCTGTCACTTTCCCTGCATTCCTAATTGCCACTCTCATGGGACCATCACGAATGCCCAATATTAGATCAACATGAGCAACTTCATTACCACCACCAAATAACGCTTCTCCATGCATCAAGGTCAGATCTGGAATCACATCTGGCACCATTCCAACAGCTTTGGGGTAAGTTTCAGACTCAATTGAACGATTACCCATCTTGAATGTGACAATACCACGTGGGATCATCTGAAGATCCTCAAGGCAAGTTCGAATCTCATCATGCATGTCATATCCAAGAATATCTCCAATTAGGAGAGGCCGTCTAGCAAGTCCCACTGGCACACCCATCATATTCAAAGCCGCTTTTACTGCTAGTCCACCTCCATTGTTAACAAAAATACGTACAATCTTCTGAATGCTTCTTTGAATAATACGCGCTTCTTTCAGGTCTCCTGTGGCAAGTGCTGTTTGCATCCTAATATAGCGGTCAGGAAAAACGTTGGCACTCGCTAGAATTGCACCATTACAACCAGATGCAAGTGCAGGTAAAGCAACTTCATCATGACCCACCATCACTTGGAAGTTTTCTGGTTTTCGGACCAGAATTGTCGTCAGATTTACTAGGTCGCCACTAGAATCCTTCAAACCGATTATTCCATCAATATCTCGAAGACCATCAATAAGAGTCCAATGCATGGGAACGCCAGTCACTTGGGGAATATTGTAAACAATGATTGGTATGTCACTATTATTAGCTATCTTTTCAAAATGTTCATAGATTTCTTTGTTTGATGGCTTCAGGAAGTAGGGAGAAACGATAAGCGCTGCAGCAGCTCCAAACTCAGCAGCTCTTCGAGTCAGTTTGATAGCATCATTTGTATACGCATGGCCGGTTCCAGCAAGCACTGGAACTCTTCCTTTTGCAGCTTTGCATGCTATACGTATTGCTTCCTCTTTCTCCTCAAATCTCATGCTTGTGAACTCCCCTGTAGTTCCACATGGCACGATGCCAGTCGCGCCACTCTTAATCGTGAAATCAATGAGATTGCGATACTGTTTTTCATTCACACCATTCTTATCAAAGGGTGTAACGAGCGCAGGGTAGACACCTTTGAAACGATATTCAGCTGTCATTGGGATCACCTCCAGATTCCTTCAAGTGCGCTTTCTACAGCTTGTTTTGTTGCTGCAGTAATTTCACGACGATTTCTTGAATTCAAATCTATGTCCAAAGCCAGAATGACTACATCATCAGTCATTGTTTTTGTGGGTATCTTTTCAGATTCCAAGAAAGATGCTATAGCTTTTGCAGCACCGGATTGTACAGGTCCATAGAACAATGAAGCTTGACGCATGGAATCGATTTTTCGGGTCGGAAACATTAGAGTACTAGGTTTTACAGCAAGATTTGGCTCGAGAATAACACTTAGAGCCTCATGTCCAATCTTCGGTACTGTGAGCAGGCGTACAAATGCACTGCCAACCAATCCTGCTTTGGGACCAGTAATTATGCCTACTGACACTATTTCGTTTGCAGCACTACTTTTCTGCAGTTCTGAAACATCTTCAAGGAGAATTCCCTGATCTTCAAGGACAGCCAGTATATTGATGTCATCCTGAACTGATGGATGTTCCAACTTCGAGATTACACCCATCTTCTCAAGCTCTATACGAATCTCTTCCTTAATCTCAGGAATAAGGGTTCCTCCACTGTCCAAAGGCATCCGAGAACGACCTGCATTAATACCAAGCATTCTAAGAGCGGCTTTCACTGGTGGAGCAGCCCCATATTTTAGAACCATTCGAGCAAAAGTCTGTGTGGATCTTTGGAGTTCTGCAGCCTCCTCAACTCTTCCATTCTGTGCCAAGTTCATAATTTCAAGCCAGATATGCGGGATGACATTGGCAGAAGCCATAATTGCAGCTTTTGAACCAGCTACAACTGCAGAGAGGAAACACTCGTCTGCACCTATGATGACCTCCATTTTCCCCTTAATCTTTTGAATCAGTTCCAGAATATAAGGTACGCTTCCACTGCTGTCTTTAATTCCAACAATGTTATCTAATTCAGCCAAGTCTTCAACAACATTAGAGTTCAGGACTCCAAGTGTACACTGAGGAATATTGTACATAATTATAGGGAGATTACCATCACTGGCAACTTTTTCATAGTGCTCATAATATCCCTTGTCTGTTGGCCGGAGAAAATAAGGAGATATTACAATCGCTGCATCATATCCCAAATCAGCAGCAAACTTTGTTAACGCGATAGTTGCCCGGGTGCTATGCTGACCAGTACCAGCAATTATTGGAACCCGTCCATCTACATATTTGACTGTAAGTTTTAGCATCTTCTTACGTTCTTCCGTTCTCAGGTATGAGAACTCACCAGTTGTGCCTAGGGCTACTACTCCGGTTGCACCCTTCTCTATCGTATAGTCAATGACTTGCCTATACCCATCCTCACTAATATCTCCATCACGTGTGAATGGGGTCACAAGCGCAGGCATTACTCCTTCTGGCTTGAACTTCATCAGAGAATCACCATAGCCTCGAGCTTCGAAGTGGGTATAAATGGCCTTCGATTTATGAGAGAATAAGGTCAGTAGAAATTTAGTAATAGAAGTCGCTATATGATATCTTTGTGAGAGATAAATCATGCATGAATATGTAGTTGTCATGACAACATGTCCAATGGAGATTAGTGATGAGTTGGCTCGAATCTTGGTTGAAAGTCGAGCATGTGCTTGTGTAAATATTATACCCAAGATTACTAGTGTGTACCATTGGAAAGATGAAATAGTCGTAGATGATGAATCCCTTTTGATAATGAAGACAGAAACAAAACAATCTGAACATCTCTGGAATGTTCTGAAGGACAATCATCCCTATGAGGTTCCAGAGTTTGTTGTTCTCCCTATCGAATGGGGCTCGCAGGACTATCTTGATTGGATTTCAAAAAGCGTACAGAAACGTTGAGTCAGCCAGCTATGCGATATCAGCTCTGCGAGCTGCATATGTTAGGGATTCGTTAAAGTATTTTCCAACAATTGCGCATATTGCAGGACCAACAACATAGTTGATTTCCCCAGGCATTAGCTCCTTCAGATTTGTCTTTGAGGTCAGTTTGCCTTTTCTCTTGAGAATCCCTATCTCCCGATCAATGGTGGATTTTGCTTTATCCCAAGACATGGGCTCAACACCTCGACCTGTACCTATCAAACCCTCTTTGATTTCAAATAGACTTCGCATAATGAAAATTGATAGATTATCCATATCAGAAGAGTCTTTCATGAAATTGACACCATGCTGTGAGCATTTTGCATTGCTTGGTTCAGATCCACAAGCAGAGCATATCTTACGTCCTCTGTTTGTTTTGATATAGTATGCCAAAAGATTAGCACATTTTGTAGTGTCATTTGGAGTCCATACAAGACCCTTCGCTCCCACTCGACTTATGGCTCGAAATACTGTGCGTGCTTTGTTGTGAAGGTACATCAAAACATCAATGCCCTCTTTCCGCTCCTCAATTCTACGTTTTTCCTTCTGTTTGGCTTCGAAGGCAAACTCCTCCTTTGCGAGTTTCTCAAGCCGCTCTTGTTTCAAGAAACGCTGCATGATATCATAGGCTATTGCATAGTTATCGAACTCCAAACTGGTCATATCTAACGATTTATCGACAATACCCTCAAAGACTGGACTGATGGAGGTTTCAAGGTCTTTAGCAGCAGCTATCATATCCTTCGTCGAAAATCGAGCGTGCATCCATGTGCAAATTGACTGTGCATCTAACTCAGGATAAACAATCTTCATCTCGTAAATTCTCATGGATGCAAGATCAATCAAGATTTCTTCTCTAAGGAATTGCAGGGTTGTATCAGTATCTTCGTAAATACTCTTTAAAAGTGCTTTAATTCGAAGAAGGTCTTGTTTAGATCGAATATAGGATTCAACGACTCGTGTTAGATTTGTAAGAATACCAATCGTGAAATGCCAAATGAAATCGAGTCTCAAACTTACAATTGTTTCATCTTCTGTTCTCTGTTGACTGAAATCACGAGCTGATGAAATACCAAGAGAACTCAGTGCACCACTTTTAACCTGCTCACGTGTTTCTAGAAGCCTGATGACCTCTGCAGGAGGTGGAACTCGCATTTTATTATTGAGTGCTTCGAGTACTTCTATTTCTATACCGACTAATTTTGCACGATCCTTGGTAAACATATCTATGCTGATTTTATCAAGTTCAGTTGCACGAAGTCCTTTTGATCTAAGCATGCCCTTAACTGGTCCATTAAGTGTATTTTCTATCTTCTCGAGAGCCTTCAATGAGCGCTCAAGCATCTCAAGTTCTTCCTTACTAATAGCTGGTGCTGATGAATCTGAAGTGCTATCAGCAGTCAATGATTTTAATCCAGGACCGATTATTGATAAGTCGCTTATACCCTTCCTTCGAAGCTGTGCTTTAACATCATCAATATCTACATTGAGAAATTTCGAAATTGTATCAAGTACGGAATCCGAATCTATTGATAAGATTTCAGCAGCTTTGGTAGTCACAACCTGTCCTAGACGAGATTCATAATTTTCTAGCGTAGTTGGAATATCGAATTCTTTCTCGAGAACTTCGAGCAAATGTAATCTAATTTCATGAGCATTCCTAAGACCCTTGAGAGTATCAATAGGTTTGCAGAATCTCTTCGTTATTGTTGATGCAATCTCATCCCAACTCTTAATTGGAATGGTTGTATCAAAAATGTGGCCCTTAGAATATTCTATTCGTCCAAATATTTTCTCAAGACCCATTTTAAGAATGGTGGTTTCGGGAACCTCTGAAGGATGTTCCCGCAGCAATTCATCTCTTAGAGATAGCGCACTCTCCTTTAAACCAGAAGCTTTGACATATAGCTCCTGTCGCCAATCTTGACCCCAACCAGTGACCTCGAGTATCAAGTCAATATCATGATTAGAATTGTATTCAGAAGGGATTTTTTTTAAGGTTTCTTTGAGTAGATTGAGTGCCTTATCTTTACTATCGGAATTAGGATTTGCACCTCCCAGTTCGTCAACGAAACAAATTATCAACTCACTTACTAGCTTAGCAACATCAATCTCCTCACGCTGTTTACCCGAGAAGAATTGTCGGACTTCAAGCTCAAGCTGTCGTCGTTCCTCCGCCCCTAGTTCATCTTTCATGTCACTGCCCGCACTAGGCACCTCCGATGGGGTCAGAAGGCGAATACCCTGATAGCTGTGGAGATAGAATGCAGCAAAGAAGGAAAAAACATCTTCAAGCGGTCGAGGTTCCTTGAGTAGTTCGTGAAATAATTGACGATCTCTGCTACTTCGCATATGTGAAGCCAGGGCTTCTCTCAGTAGTATCTCTTTGCCAGCCTCACTCATTTGACGTGTCTTTAATACCCAAGAACTTACCATCATCAATCACCTCAAGAATGTGTTCCCGACTGAAACAGTCAACTCATCAGCCCTGCGTTCAAAGGTTACAAGATAGAGTAAATCATCCACTTTAGGATCCCGCAAGTACATGCGAGTTATTCTTGGGAGTGATTTCCCAAGACCACGTACCTTGGAACCCATCAAATATTCAATGAATTCATCACCGAGATCTAGTCCTATCATAGCGGCTGCTCCAATTCCTTCTGCTTGAAGCCGGAGAACGCGTTTCCCGAAAGTAGTCGCCATATCTTTTTCTCGCTCTTTCAAGTGGTCGAGTTTGCTTTGAAGTAAATCCCTTAACTCAACATAGTACTTGAGAGAGGGATCCGGTTCAGGCTTGGGAGGAATGGATTTCTCTTCCTTCACAGGATATTGCGTTCGTATTTCATGCAACTCTGCATCAATCGGTAGTGGCTTTGTTGGTTCCATTGGGGGCGGTGCTAGTGTTTGATCAGTTTCACCATGTGTGATAGATTCTGCATCTTGAATAGCTCGGTAGCGTTCCATCTGTGCCATATAGTCATTTAGGGCAAGCTCATACTCTCTCATCTGGTTTTCGAACTGTTGCGTCTTTTGATCAAGTAATTTCTCACGTTTTACATTATGTTCTCGTATTGCGACATTTTCTTGTTCGATAATATGACATGTTCTTTCCCATTCCTGTATTTCCGCTTGGTATTCTTGTTCTCTTTGATCAGCTTCGAGCTTTGCACGGTTCACCATTGCGCTAGGCGTGACTGTTTCACCAACTATTTCGTGAATAGAATTCAGAAGTTTTAGGAGAGATTCGGATTTGGTCATTGAATCATCCAGAGTTGTCTTAAAGCTCTCAACCCATTCAATTGCTTCCTTTTTCCACTCATCAGCTCTTTCACCAGCTCCTTCCACGGCAGCTTCAAGCTCTTCAACAAGACTAGCTTGTTCAGTCAGCATCTTATCTATGATGCGCCGGATCAAGGGTTTTGAAAGGAGCGTATCTGCAACATCAGGGATGATGTCTGATACAAGATCTTGAAACTCATTTAGGAGTTTCATAAGAGCTTCTCCATGCTCAGTAAGGTCTTCAGAATCAGGAACTGCGTATTTGATAGCAATCTCTCTTTTGGCAATCTCGGCTACATTCTCAAATCCGATAAGATTCCATATGTCAATTTTCTTGAATGATTCTATCAATTGACGTGTGACTAAATCCATGAGTTGTTTGAAGTCTTCATACTTGGTTCCCTTGAAAGCTTCTTTTGAGAAAGCTGCATTAAGCTGCGCTTGAATCTCAGCATAGAACAGGTCAAACAAAGTGAGATCAGTGGGCCCAATATCTTCTTGTAGAGTTTCTTTCTTGAATTCTTGGAGAGCTGTGAAGAACGCCTTCTTGGCTGCATTTGTCACTAGATACTGATTAAGTTCCTTGGAGAAATATTGTAGGACTCTCTTAGCATATGCAATAACATATCTCATTGTTCCTTTTAGTTCCCAAGCACGAATCTCTCTAGCCCCTCGAAATTCACGGCTGACTGAGTTCATGATCCCATCAATGATACAAATCGCAAGGTTGTTCTTTGTTCCTGAAGAAACATCACTATTTGTAGAAACTCCAGAGGTTAATGAACTCTTATGATCCTCAATAGTCAAAGTTTTTCCTGAACTAAGATGTTCTTCCACAATATGTTCTAAGGCATTGATAGAGTCTCCTAGAATTTTTACAAACTCACCAATGCGAGGTCTTAGCGTTTCTATTTCTGATAGAGAAACCTCTGATTTGCCAAGAAATTCTATTAATGCCTTTACAACGCCCCCAACTAATTCTGACTCCTCAACCGCATAAGCATAGTAGTTTATTTCATTCAAAAGAGACTGACCGGTTTCTGGCACAACCTTTGTTAAAGCTTCAATAGCACTAGGTGTCAATACACGATGCTTGAAATGAGCAACTAGTCTATCGTCTGGTTCATTGGGAAGTTTAAACTCTAGACTCTTTCGACCTCGGATTTTCATTCCAGGAGGTAAAAGCGTAAAATCATCAACTACTTCCAGCTTTGCAACCAAGTCAACATCGACATGGTCAGGTTTGACTTGTAGTGAGTCCCAAGACCCTTGAAACCGCCGATCAAGCATGTCAACAAAGAGAACACTGTTTAGTCGGTCAGTAAATTTAGTAATTACTGAGATTCCTTCCAACTCGTAATTCAGTTCATTATTAATCACAGCACTCTCGACATCAGAAATCTTCTTAGAAACAGCCTTCATGTATTCATTAATTTTGAATGGATCAACAACTCCTTTTTCCCAGCTTAACACACAGACATGAGAGCCAACGCCTCCTTCACTTCCACCAGCAACCACAAGTTGATCAGGTAACACATCAGAACCAGGAGTCCTATCGAGATCCCATTCGATTGAGAGTATCTCTAATCCTTCGGATGACATCAAGGTGTCTCTAATAGTGAAAACTAGTGGGACTATGTTCATCGAAACACTTGCAGAGTGTTGCTCCAACATACTTCCAGCACCAATGGCACTTCCAATGGAATATCCAAGCCCTGTTGAAGTCCCTAATACAGACGCAGATGCCATTCGAATTGCTTCAACAGTACTTGGGGCTTGTACATCTCTAGGGTCCGACATGTGTAGACACTCCTGAACGAAAGCGAAAGCTGTAAGATACAAAGAATCAATATCGCAATCTTTTGAATATAGCTCGGTCAGCTATCCGACTCTCGTCCATATTCCATTTCCGAGCTCTCGTACTAATCCGGCTTCCTTCAAACCAATAAGAGTGACATGCAGAGTTGTTGTAAGTAGTGCCTCATAGCTCTGTGGAATAGGAACACTTCGAGCTTGTTTAATGTCAAATACTAATTGCTCGATATCAGCATCACCTCGAGCACTCAACAATGTGAGCAGTGTGTCCTGTAGATGTACTATTCCATCCTTCACTTCTTGAAATTGAAGTTGAGCATCTGCAAAGATATGGGGCGAATCATGAGCAGGAAGCACGTGGTCCGCACCAAGCTTTGACATGGTTTCAATAGCTGTCAATTTAGCAACAATACTCCCAGTGTTATCAACGTAGAACTTACGAGGATCATTTGGAAAATTGTTCAACTCATCGCCTGAGAACAGTGCTTTTCGTTTGATATCAAAGAAGACGCAATGCCCTGCAGAATGCCCTCCTGTATGAATCACTTTGAGAGTCGTTTCACCAACAGAGATGTTTTGGCCATTTACGATTAGCTCATCAGCCTCCATTCCTCGATAATTGACACGGAGAGGGCCTTTATCGAATTTCATTGAGAATCGTTCAGCTCGGTCCATCATAAGTCGCTCATTCAAGAAGATCGAGGGAGTTTGAAGAAGTTCTGCATCATCCTTGTGAATCATTACTGGTGCACCTGTTGATTTCTTCAGGCGACTTGCTCCAGCTGCATGGTCGGGATGACCATGCGTACAGATGATACCGAGAAGATCACTTTTTGGATTAAGACCTATATTCTTTATCGATCTCTCGAGTCGATCTCCTGGATCACCAGCAGTTCCAGGGTCTATAACAAGAACTTCGTTCTCATCTATGAGCAGGTAGCTTGCAATGAAACCAAACTCACTTGCGAATTTTCCTCGCACAACTTGAATTCCAGGGATAATCTCAGCAGATGCCATTGGTCTGGTTGAAGTTGTCCCTCCAACACTTATGATAATATCGTCTATATGCTAATCTAAACAATAAATACTAAATCGAACTACTCACAATGAACTACCTCTGAGGTCACAATATGAAAGGAGCCTACGTTCTCATTATTAGAGTAAAACAGCCCGTGAGTGTTCAGATAAAATCACTTGGGAACATTAGCTTTGATCCAGGTGAGTGGATATATATTGGATCAGCCATGGGCGATGGTTCGACAAGCCTAGAGAATAGATTGGAACGACATTTTCGAAAAGACAAAACAATCTATTGGCATATCGATTATCTACTTGATTCCGTTGCAGAACTTGTAGAGGCTATTTGGACAAGAAGCAGCAGGTCAATAGAGTGTGACTTGGTGCATTTAATTGATAGTCATAATGACTTTATTGCAGGTCCGAATGGATTTGGATCATCCGACTGTAAAAGGGGATCTAGTACTCATATCTACTTCTATCAAGGAAATAATATTTTACGCATTGTTCTAATTCAATCCTTTCAAGCATTGGGTTTCCAGCCTTCATTCACTCAAGATGGTCAGATATGATAAGAAACGCCTAAGCAGCAAGTATTAAATGCCTCAAGCATCCATCTTTTTCAAACTGGAGGATACCGAGAGTGCCAGACTGGAGGAGCATTTTTCAAGATTTGAAAAATACAGGACAAACATTTACTGTATACCTAAGATATCAACAGAAAGACACGCTTGCAAAGATACCCAATGTGAGGGTTCAAGATGTTCATGATGATCATGTAAGATTGGAGAATCCAAGTGGCTATGGAGTTCTTGGATACGAGGACATTCTATACGTGTCAATACCAAGGCAGTCAATGACCAGACCACTTCAATAGGCAACAATTCAGAGCCCCTACGGCTAAGGTTTAATTGGCATAATCGGTGTTCTTACACATCCAGACAATTAGATGGTGTTAATTGCAGTGTCATCACTAGTTTACATCCCAATTGAAAATGAACGCGTCCTTAGTCAACATCAGGAGTATATTCTGACAAATTACAGATGGATACAATTCGATAGAGGATCGCGAACAAGTGCTAGTTTACCCTTACACATCATTAAGGAGTATAAGTTGACTACAAACTCTGCTATGTGCAAGGTTGTCAATGGAATTGTAAATTTCGTAGGAGCAATGCCAAGAAGAGAAGAATTGCGAGCTGCACTTGGACTTCGTGAGTTCGATAATCTCAGAGTTGGGGGACAGAGGAAGATTTGTGAAGTGAGTGGAGTGCCATTTGTACATCCAGACCATCCATATAATAGATGGATTTCAATTGGATTCCATAGACCATTTTCAAGACATTTCTATCAGACATTTGCATGGTTAAAAGGCGAGGAGGTCTTCACATATCATCCTGGAAGTTTCATACTTACAAACTATCGGTTGTATCAGTTTGATGCAGGTCCTAAGAAGATGTACATTTTCCCACTTCATATGGTTGAAACATTCGAAGCAAGAGGTAATGAACTCAAACTAAAAGCGACAACTGGAAAGTTCAAAATCAAAGGAAGAGTACCGCGACAGGACCATCTTTTGAGTGTGTGGCAGACTCGCGCATGGAGCCATATTTCGAAAGAACATCTAGACTGGTTAGTTCGGCCTTTCAGCTATATTGCACCTCATCACCCATTGTCACAATATTATGTTAGTGACAGTGCAACTGTCACACCAACTCCGGTTGCTCAAGAAACAACTCAGGAAATGCAGGTAACTGCAGGAAGTGCTGGTGCAGGTACAGTCTTCGTCAAACCAGTCATAAAGGACAGATGCACTAATTGCTCAGCGCCCATGTCTTGGGAACAGATTGATTGGACAGGTCCAGATCAATATGCATGTCCTGCATGTGGTCATACTCATAGAGTGGACTATGTTAGAATGTAATAATCTCTAGGAGTGGGCTTTGGTCCACTCCAATGAGAGTCTCTTGATTGTTTCTTTTGTTGGTAGACCTGTTTCTAAATCCCAACCACGGAGTCTGTAATAATCATCAAGCATAGGATCAAGATTTACAATCTGGCCTTTTCCTGGACCTTCAGGCATTGGTTCTTTAGTAAATCTATCTGGTAGATTATCATCCTTACGAGTGATTCCTTCACGATTATTGAATAAGCGTTTCAGTGTTATTTGACGTTCTGCAATCTCTATAAGATTTTCAACCTTCCCTAGATGTTTCTCTCCTGTTGCGAGAGGTAGCATCTCTGCAAAGTCTTCCATCCAAAATATGGGAGGCCATGAAACTGAATACCAACACACGATCAAAGTATCTCTAATGCAATATGAGTTCTCACTCTCAAAGACTGCGTTTGCTTTGTGTTTCTCAGTGTATGGATCAATAATCTCAGGAAGTTTGTCAGCACCCCATCTTTTTGCAGCTACGTCTTCATAACCCAGTTGGTCAACAACAACAAGACTTCTCAAGTGGTCAGCACCTCTTGCAGCAGTAGCATGTCCAAGCCCAATGCTTCGGTGTGTCCGACCATCCTGACCAGATACTTCCATTCCTTTTACATGAATAGCATACTTCTCTGAACCTCTCCCAATTGCATCAGAAGCCCTTTTACTGCCTTCAGCAAGCAGATCTCCAAATTCTTCCCTTTTCGCAATCATTTCCAAAAGACGGATAATCTGTTCTCTGTTGCCCCATTCAAGTTTGAGACCTTTGGTATCTTTCTCTGATATGAGTCCATTCTCAAAGGCTTCAATAGCAAATCCTATGGTGGCTCCAGCAGAGATTATATCCATTCCATATCGATTGCAAATCTGATTCGCTTTCAGAGTAGTTGCATAGTCATCAATACCAAGAGAACTACCAAATGCCATTAAGCCTTCATATTCGGGTCCTTCCTCCAAGGTACCAGCAAATGGTCCAGTCCGAACATAATTTACCTTCTTGCATCCAAGACTACAACCAAAACAGGCTCTATCAGAAATTGTGTATCTTGGTCTTATGTATTCGCCAGTTAATCTTTCAAAACCTGGAAATACACCAGTACGATGGTTGTATGTTGGTAATTCACCAATCTCTTGCTTGACTGCAGTTAAGATCCAAGTGCCCCACTTACTCATCTCTCTTGCCTGGGGATTCTGACGTACTCTGTAGTGTGCTTTCTTAGCAAGCTCTAAGAAACCTTCATGGTCGTATACACTCACTCCACCATGACCGCGAATCGAGATTGCTTTTACATTCTTGGATCCTAAAACTGCACCCATTCCTGTACGACCAGCAGCTCGAGCGTGATTCACCATTACTGAAGCAAATCGAACCATACGCTCACCTGCAGGACCGATGGCTGCAACTTGAATGTCAGGATCACGATGTTTCTTCTTGATGCTGATAGTTGTCTGGTCAGTGGTCGTTCCCCACAACTTAGATGCATCTTGAAGTTCAAGAGATGAATCTTCAATATGAATATAGACTGGGCGGTCTGCTTTGCCTTCAACAACCAATAAGTCGTATCCAGCATATTTGAGTTCTGGACCCAAGAATCCACCAACATGACTTTCACCCCAGATGCCTGTCAAGGGTGCCTTCGAGATAAACACAGTTCTGCCACTCATTGGCCACATTGTACCTGTGATTGGTCCTGTAGCCAAAATGAGCTTGTTATCTACACTTAGTGGATCGATACCTGCAGGTATTTCTTCAAAGAGTATCTTAACACCAAACCCATCGCCACCAATATAGTCTCTTATCCATTCAGTCGAGAGAGGGTCAATTCTGAATGTATCCTCACTTAGATTGACTCGTAGAATCCTCCCCTTGTAACCATCGGCAGTCACTTCATTCAACTCCGCTGGATTCCTGAGCAGACCTCTGAATTTCTCTAAGGTAGCTTGAGATTTTGCCATGCCGATCAATCGAAGGAGCAACGGAAACCTCAGAGTATGTGATTGCACCAGTTGGACAAGCTTTAGCACACTCTGGATCACCGCCACAATGATCGCATTTGATTATTCTCATCAAAAAATTGTCCAGTAATATTATTCCGTTAACACAAGCTCCCACACATGATTTACAGAGAATACATTTGTCTTCATCTAGAAAGGTCATTTTCGTTATCGGGTTTCGCCGTATTGCATATACTGGACAAACATCTACACAAGGAGCAGTTTCGCAGGGACCACAGACATTGGGAAGATCTATCCCAAGATCGTCATATCGAACGATCTTAAGCCTGGCAAGACTTGGTTGAAAGCGATTTTCTTTTTTCGCAGTGCACGCAAGTTCACAGATTCTGCAACCTGTACATTTTGTGAAATCAACGACAAGGTGCGATGACATAGGACCAACTCGTAGGCATCTCATTTCTACAATTCCACACTAAAATGCTTCGGACTATCTATACGTTTTATTAGGAGCAAGGTTCTACTATCGATTGGGTAGAATATTATGTCCGAGGAAGAAAATGTCGAGGTCGACACAGGAAAGAAGAAGAAAAAAGTCGATTACTGTGAAGTCGAATTCGAAATTGGTAATATCGAGTTCGAAGCAAAAGGGCGGAGTATTGTTGTTGAACGTATGTTCAGAATGCTCTTAGAGAAAATCGAAGAGGGAAAATTAGTCGCCGAATTCAGATTACAAGACATTGATGAGGAAGAGGAAGAAGAGGAGGAGGAAGAAGAACTCCCACCTATGGAGCTCTTTGAAGAATCCGAGGAATCAGAACCAACTCCTGTTGAACCTGGGCTAGATCCACCTCCTGCTTGGGACAGTCTTGAAACTGAAGAACCCGATATTTCAGATGCTGAACGCGAAGAATTTGGAATCGACTAGTTGCTGTTTCAAATTATTCCACTGGCACTACCCATCCATGGGGATCTTCCCGTTCTCCAGATTGGATGCCAATCAAATCATCGAAGAGCTTTTGAGTTAGCTCTCCAGTTTGACCATTAGAAACTTCATAGGGGATTCCTTTATACCAGAGAGACCCTACTGGAGCTATTATGGCAGCTGTACCACAACCAAAGATTTCTTTCACTTTCCCTGAAGAGATACCCTCAATAACCTCATCTATGGAAACCATTCGTTCCTTCGGAGTCAAACCATAATCCTTCACTAGAGTCAGCACCGAAGCTCTTGTAATTCCCGGCAATATAGATCCACTAAGAGGCGGAGTTACAACCTCATCATCAAATCGAACAAAGAGATTCATTGTGCCGACTTCTTCTATCCATTTTCGTTCAAGTGCATCCAGCCATAGAACTTGTGAGTAACCAACCTTGGTTGCATCAGTTCCTGCAAGTAGGCTTGCAGCATAATTTCCAACAGCTTTGGCTGCACCAGTTCCGCCCTTCACTGCACGGACATATTTATCACTGACATAGATCTTTACAGGAGCAAATCCTTCTTTGAAATATGGACCTACTGGACTTAGTATCACATAATATAGATACTCTGAGGATGGACGAACTCCAAGCTTTGGTTCAGTTGCAATCATCGTAGGACGAATATAGAGAGAGCTGCCAAGCACCTCAGGAACCCAATCGGAGTCGATCTTCAAAAGCTCCTTAAGCGAGTGCAGCGCAAAATCCACATCAATAAAAGGCATTACCATTCTTTCTGCAGATGCATTCAATCGTTGAAAGTTCATTTCTGGTCTGAATAGGAGTACCTTTTCTCCTCTTCTGTATGCTTTCAAACCCTCAAATATTCCTTGACCATAATGAAGACACAATGCAGCAGGTTCTAAGGAAAGTGGACTGTATGGATGAATCCTCGCATCTTTCCAACTAGTGCCATCATGACGCATTGAAAACATGTGGTCAGAAAAGACCGTGCCAAAGGGTACCTCTAGCACGTCAGTTGGTTTTTCCTTCCTTTGATCCTTGGGAACTAGATCGATGTCGATTTTCATTCTCAAGCACAACAATTATAGACTATGCATATCCGCCTCTTAAGCGGATAGGTTTATTGAAATTCTATAAAGATGGTTAATAATTGTGTCTTAGAAAATCCCTTAAGTCAGACAATCACTGATGAACACACTGCAGGAGTAACATAAAATGAGTCATCATGAAGGAGCTCCACCTGAGGATGTTTACTATATCGATCCAAAAGAAGTACTCTCTCAATATAGTGTGGAGTGGGTTTCCCTCAGGAAATCGTTTGATGAGATAAAGAAGCAACTTCTTGAAGTACAAGCAGAACTCAGTCAACTTGACAGACAGCTAGAAAATGGCACAATTACAGACCAAGAACATATCAAACTATATCGCGAAAAATGGGCTGAATCTACTCAGATTGTACAAGTGAAGAGAGAAGTGGAAAGTAGGCTATATGAGATTCAGAGAGAAATCCGTGCTGCAAACAGACAACTTAAGCAGGCTGAAGCGGAACGTCTCCGGAGAGAAAGAATTGAGCAGGAAAAAGCCAATGCGATGATTGAATGGATGTCACTCAAACAAGGTTTTGATCTAGTCACTGCAAGAAGAAACGAGATTAATGCAGAGTCTGACAAGCTGGAATTCAAGCGACGAATTGGAAAAATCTCTGAAGAAGAGTACAGGGAAAGTCGAATTCAGCATATCAGACAATTGGCTGAACTTAGTACAGTGGAGTCAGATGTTAAACGAAGACTTGCAGAACTTCTAGAAATAATAAGGCACTAAGTGTCGTTTAATTCATGAGAAAAAGAGCACTTGCAGAACCCAAAAGAGGGTCCTGCAAATCTGAGTTTATAGGCGATGTCCTTGGTCAATCATTGCATTTGCAACTTTTAGGAAACCTGCAATATTAGCACCCATGACATAGTTACCTTTCTTGCCAAAAAGTTCGGATGTCTTGTATGCATTCGCATGAATGTTTTGCATGATTTGATGTAGCTTTGCATCAACCTCATCACGAGTCCAAAAGAAACGTTGACTGTTCTGAGCCATCTCAAGTCCTGAAACTGAAACTCCACCAGCATTAGCTGCTTTTCCGGGTCCAAAGAGAATGTTATTCTCTAAGAAGATTTCAACACCCTCAGGAACTGTGGGCATGTTAGCACCTTCACCGATAGCTAACACTCCATTGTCCACAAGCATTTTTGCTTCTTTTCCATCAACTTCATTTTGGGTTGCGCTGGGAAGAGCAATATCGCACTTCAGACTCCATGGAGTCCCATCTTTGCTTTCAGTGTAATCCACTTTGAAATGTTCAGCGTATTCCTTGATTCGTCCTCTTCGAACATTTTTCAAGTCCATTATCCACGATAGCTTTTCTTCATCAATACCATCTGGATCGTGAATCCAGCCAGAGGAATCACTCAAAGCAATAACCTTCGCACCAAGTTGAATACACTTCTCAGTAGCATATTGAGCAACATTACCAGAGCCGGAAACGACAGCAATCTTTCCCTTCATGTCTTCTCCGCGAGTCTTGAGCATCTCCTGAACGAAATAGACACAGCCGTATCCTGTTGCTTCAGGTCTAATTAGTGAACCACCCCAACCAGCACTTTTACCTGTAAGGACACAGGTTCCATGGTTGTTCGTGATTTTTCGATATGCCCCATACAAATAACCTATTTCTCTTGCTCCTACACCAATATCTCCTGCAGGTATATCGATAAACTGACCTATGTGTCGATATAGTTCAAACATAAAGCTCTCACAGAAGTTCTCTACTTCTGCATCTGTCTTACCTTTTGGATCAAAATCTGAACCGCCTTTTCCTCCACCCATTGGCAGCGTTGTAAGACTGTTCTTGAAGACTTGTTCAAAGCCTAGGAATTTTAAAACACCTTGTGTGACTGTAGGATGGAAACGCAGACCACCCTTGTATGGTCCAATCGCTGAGTTGTATTGAACTCTAAAGCCACGATTAACATGAATCTTGCCATCTTTATCCTTCCAAGGAACACGGAACTGAATTATCCTTTCAGGCTCGGTTATCCTCTCAAGAATAGAATATTCCTCATACTTGGGATACTTCTGAATGGCAGGCTCCAAACTCTCAAGTACTTCCAACGACGCTTGATGGAAAACCTTCTGTTCGGGATCTTTCTCAACAAGGTTGTTGTATACATGTTCTATGTATCTATCCAAGTGACTCACTCACCACTATTAATGCACGCACGGTGCGCGTTATGACTTCCACATAAATCAATCGGAATCGAACCCAGACATAAAAAGCCTCTAAAACTACTGTTTTTGTCCATGTGTCTTCATCATTGTAAGACAAACAGTCATTAGTGCTGTTAGGAGATGAAAAACTGGGCAAGAAGATATGCCAACATTTGAACAGGAATGGATAAGTCCAATCTTAGAAGTGTATAAGAAAGGAAAGATCACTGAGAGCTATTCAGTTCTTCTAGGTTTCAATCCCTTAGGACATGCACTTTGTAGAAGACTGTATGAGAGTAACGATTTCGAAACTGTTCTTCTCTTTAACTCACCAGCCTTCTCCTCATGGAATAGATATCCAATCGATCTAAAACCTCCTGTGGTTCCTGTGCATGGATTGGTGACAGAAGACTTAATGATAATATTTGGTGATGTTATGATTAAGGAATATGATTGGATGACAGATTTGCTCTTTTATCTCAGGGGAAATGTGCCAACTAGGTTTGTAATCTCATTTATGATTCATGATGGACCTACATGTGGACAGGTGCTTTCAAAGAAAGGTGATAGATTATTAAAGAGAATGGATGTTCCTCTAGGTAGGTCTGAGTTCTATGATGGAATCACAGCGCCTTTAATTAGCGCAGGCAGTGCTGCTGGCCTCGACCCAGTTATCTTATTCCTTGAGGAATCAAAGGATCAAGAGGTCATTCTTCAAGTTGATGAAATAACAGTCACCGAAGCTGATGTGGAAGAAGCTCATCAGATTCTCAAGAGAGGATTAGACTTTCAGCTCACTCTTTAATCCTCATTCTCGTCTATTGTTGTTCTTCCATAGCCAATTCGATTGCGCCCAGACATCTGATCGAATCGTTCATGTATATCACTCCGTGAGATTCTGCTGTCGCAATTATTGCACATCAATGCTCTTGTTTCCTTAACATTTACTATGTCCCCACAGGAGATGCATGTCCATAATCCTCCTTGGAGAAGTTTTGTCTTTCTGAAGACCACTCTAGCCATTTCTTTAAGAGATTCAGGACAGTCATCAGCAACCCCTACAACTCCCTTTTCTGACCATTCACAAAGAACTGAAACCAGAGTTGTCATTAATTCGATAATTCGAGTTGTTCGATCCTCTATTTCAGTTGAGGATTCAGATTTTGTATCTCTGCGAGCGTCAGAGATCCTTGATAGCATTTCTATGAATGCAAAGAAAGCTGGTGCTGGAAATTTTTCTCTACCTCGAGCTTCAACCATTTGACCAAGAACAGCGGAAATCATCAAAGTTTGAGTATAATCTTCTCGCAGGATTTGTTCAGCTTCTTGGACAATCTTCTCAACATCAATTCGATATTTGTTTTCTTTCAGTCCGTGTTCTTCAGCAATATCTCTTATAGATTCTAAAAGACCCATTCCTTTTGCCATCATGCGATTGACCTTTCTTGCAATGGTGTGATATGGCAATCCAGCATCATTAGCAAGCCGCTGCAAGAGATCTCTGGCTGTCAGACTCAACCGTAGCACGTACCTGTGGTGACACGATTCTTTGACACAATCACCATTTTAGGTTACCGTAGCACTCATGGAAAAATGATGACTGGGAAAAATCTCATAAAGGGATATTTGACGCCAAAACACGGTAGTCTACCATGAAAGATTATGATATTATCCTCGCAAGCGGCGCTGAACACTTGAAGGAAAGTTTTCAAGAAGAGGGATTTCGCGTGTTCACATCTGGTCTTAACTATGATAGGAAGAGACTTTTTCCAAATGCAGACATATATGCTAAGCTAGAGGATATTTCAGAACTGTCAGATAGAAGAGTCGTTATCATTCAAAGTTGTACGGGGTCAGGACCTGCTGAAAATGAGCCATATACAACCTCTGACCGAGTTGTTGAACTCCTGCTTCTACTTGACCTTCTGGCTAGACCTGTAGCTGTTAGAGAAATAGGACACAAGTCCTATGAATGTAAACCGATAGCTCCTCCAAATATTGTAGAAGTGGTTTTGACATTCCAGCCTTTTGCTTTACAGGATAAAGCATTCAGAACGGGAGAGGCTGTGTCATGCAGATGGGCAATTGAAACCATCGTAAAAGCATGCAACAAAGTATGGGTTGTCAATCCACATGCTCCAGATAGTCTTGAATGGGTGCAGGAGTTGAGAAGTAGGAATCTCTATGATACTATAGATGTAATTCCTGATCTAGTCAAGTTCGCAGCAACGCATTTTGATTTTAAAGATCCAATTCTTGTGACACCCGATGAAGGAGCTCGGGAGAGGTATAAAATCCAGGGATTCGGAAAGCATAGAGAAGATTCATTCAAAGTTGATCTGCATGGGAACATTGGAGTTCGAGATAGAGAAGTAATTATAATAGATGACCTAACCAAAAGTGGTAGCACTCTTTTGAAAGCTGCAGACAGATTGAGAAATCAAGGAGCAGATCATGTAGGAATGGCAGTCGCACATGTATTACCCTTGATTGAACGAGGAGAAGAATTGCTTGAGGAGCTGTTAGAAAAAGCTAGGGGAATGATTGTAACTACAAACACAATATATACTGAGATTTTTTGTGAACAAAATCCTCAATTAACATACAATATAGTTCAGACTTTGGTGAAGCATTTGTAGTCACATACAATGTTTCAGTCGATATAATCTTCAGCATTTTCTTTTGCAGTCCATGCCTTTGTAGTAAGCTTCTCAACAAGATTTCTCTTTTCAAGGTCGAGAAGTGCTTGTACAATATCATTTTGATTACAGGCAAAATTACGCCGTCTTAAGATTGAAGCAATAGCGTTTGGCCTGCGATTATCAGCAAGGATTAATCGAAGGATATTTTTTTGAAGCTCGGTGATTTCCTCAGACATTATAACCATGCAACTCGGCTCTTGTTGAGTTCTTAAGATTATCTCTGAAACAGAACTCATCATCATCACCATGACGAAACCCTTTTGTTGTGTTTGTTAGTTGCGCCAGAGGGTTATGGCATGAATAATAACAGAGAATATCATATTGGAATCGCACCGGGAGAAATACCTGAATTGGTCCTCTTGCCTGGAGATCCCGACCGTGCACGGGATATTGCCATGAAATACTTTGATGAACCACAAGAAATTGCTAGAAAGCGCGAGTATTGGAGTTTCAAGGGAAAATGGAAGGGAGTACCAGTTGCGGTTTGCTCGACTGGTATCGGTTGCCCTTCAGCAGCAATAGCATTAGAAGAACTTGTGAAAGTTGGTTGTACAACATTTCTCCGAGTTGGTACTTCTGGTGCAATAAGTCGTTCAATAGAGTCAGGAGACCTTGTTATTTTCACAGGTTCTGTCAGAGATGATGGAACTTCGCGGCAATATGTGCCAATTGAATTCCCTGCTGTCGCCGATCCAGAAATGGTATTGGCGCTCATAGAGGCAGCACAGAACAGTGGCGCAAGGTTTCATGTTGGCATAGGTCACTCTAAGGATGCATTCTATAGCGAACATCCTGAATTTGTCACAGATTCAGAAGGAACCAGAAGGAAATGGGAGTGGATGAGAAACTCTCGAGTTCTAGCTACAGAAATGGAAGCAGCTGCATTATTTGTTATTGGGCATCTACGCAGAGTAAAAGTGGGTACAATATGCGTAGTAATCGGAGAGAATGTGGAGAAGGAAGCTAAGATAGTAGGTAAACCATCAATCGATGAACTGGTTACAGTAGCCCTTGATGCAATAACCTCATTCAAAAGATAAACGGGTATTCTAAATACCACCAAACCAGACTTTCTTTTGAACTGCCATATGTAGGTCTTCAGCTGTCCTTTTATCAATCCCGGTGAGATTTGCTAATTGCTCAGGACTCGTTGCTACAAGGTCTGTTGTTGTGGCAATTCCTGCATTAAATATCAAATTAATCGTCGGTTCAGGTGTGCCAAGCTCAGTGAGAAGATCCCTGAGATTGGCCATAGAATCAACACTTGCTACTGGCGGTGCAACCTCAGGCATTTCTTTCTCAATTGGGTCTTCAGAATCAGCTTCAACAGGTTCGGTGATTTTAGCGCCTGGTTCAGCAGACTTTTTCAATTCACGAAGTTCTGATATCTCGCCCTTGACACTATGTTTTGCAATGAAAGAGGGTCTCAGAAAAATGATGCCAATTATTACACATAACACTAGAATTGGAATGAGGAGATAACTATCAATATCTATAGCGACTATGCCACCGAACCCTGGTCCTATGAGACCGCCAATAATACCATCTCGAAGTAGCACAGTCCATGAGTCACCTGAAATGTCAGTGAAGAGTATCAACCAAAGGGGAGAGAACAATCCAAAACCTCCTATTTCATAAATCAATAACTCTCGTACCTTTTCCCTCCTTGCAATGAAAACGAGTATTGGAGGAATGATTCCAAGCAATATCGAAGTCAAAAACCAGGTGACATAGACATCCCATGATAACGCAAGGATTTTGATGATTGCTGCACCCAGAAATATTACAAAGGTAAGGACTGCACCAAAAGTGATACCATAGGCATATCTCATCTGTCAAATTCACCTCATTGACGTTAACTGATACAACAGTGCGAGAGAATCTTTTAGGTGTTTGTAGGATTTCATCACTGAATTCTTACAGTTATCCATATGTGTAGATAATTAACATCAAAACCTAAAAAGCAGCTCCTTAAACTTGAAAATACCTAAATAGCCCAGAATGGGTGGAAGCGCGCTCTAGAAGGCGTTTCTAAGATAAGTCTTATAAGGGTCTTGAACGACCTTAAATTCACCCTTTTGGAGGAGTAATGAAAAATGACATTCATCGTTAAGAAGGCAGTGCAAGACTATGCGAAAAAGAAGAAAGTCCAAGTGAGTGGAGACTTCTACGACGCTCTTGATAAGAAGATTGAAATGCTTCTCGACCATGCTGCCAAAAGGACTAGCGAAAACAAACGTAAGACCCTCAAGGCTTACGATCTATAATCGAGTCCGATGATGCCGGGAGTGGGAGCACATTAGATAGTGCTTCCACAACCTTTTTTCTACCATTACATCACTCTTATCAGGTATTGAAGGGGTGACCAGTTGCTACAGATTTTAGGAGTAATGCCAAATGTATAAGGTCTGTCTAACGAATGATGATGGCCCTCGAAGTGAAGGAATGCTAAAGCTCGCACAAATTCTGAACGAAGTCGTAGAGCTTATCGTAGTTGTACCAGACGGGCAACGAAGTGCGACAGGCAAGTCATTGACTCTTAAGAGACCAATAAGAATCACTGAGAAGCATGAACATAATGGATACAAATTTGTTTCGCATGATGGCGCACCAGCAGATTCGGTAATTCTCGCACAGGCATTCTATGACAATATTGACCTTGTTATATCTGGTATCAACTCTGGTGCTAATGTTGGATACCAAAGCATGCTTACAAGTGGTACTGTGGGAGCTGCATTTGAGGCGGCCATCAGAGGATTACCAGCTATTGCTGCATCACGAGAGGCTTCACCTAGTGACTGGTTTGAAGCTACAGGTTCGAATAGCTGTTTCGAAAAGGTTTGTGAAGTTACAATTGATCTTGTGATGCGAGTTCTTAAGAGAGGTATGCCAAAAGGCATTGATATGCTGAATCTGAACTTCCCACGTAATGTAACAGAGGAGTCGAAATTAGTAGTTACTAAACCTACGAAAGTTCGAATGCATAATGAGGTTGAAGAACGAAAAGACCCTAATGGTCGTCCCTACTATTGGTATCTTGGCATTGAACGCAACCCTCTGCCAAACACTGATGCTCATGAAGTGTTAATCCTTGGAAACATATCATTATCTCCAGTTGTTCTAGATTGGATTAAGGATAATGAAATTAAAACTCTTGAAGATTTTATGAAAGATTGACTTTCTTAAGTCCAAGCCATAAGGAATCGGTTTTAGGTCTTGGAAGTTCATAACTTTTAGAGTCTGTTATGACTATTCTATGCATAGGATTCTTTACGATTTTTCCAATTACACTTGCAGAAACACCTCTTGAATGAATTACATTCACAAGTTCGTTGACATTCTCCTGTTTGCAACATACAAGCATGCAACCACTGCTAATTAGCTCAATTGGATTAATCTCTAAAGCATTACAGATTGCCTCTGTTGAGTCGTCAATTGGGATAGCATCTTGGTAAATCTCAAACCCAACTTTGCTAGCATCGCAAATCTCATGCAGTCCTCCAGACAGCCCCCCTTCAGTTGGATCATGCATAGCAGTAACATAGCCAGTTTCGAATGCTGCAACTCCCTCAGCCACTACGCTTATCTGTGCTCTCAATGCCATCGCTCTTTCAACAATATCAGCTCCAACTTTGAAACTTAGATATTCTTGACCTTCGGTTGCCAAGATTGTTGTTCCCTCTAGAGCTATTGACTTTGTCACTATAATCGAGTTTCCTGGCTGAGCACCTGATGAAGTGACATACTTTCCCTGTTCAGCCACACCAATCATGAATCCAACAATTATTGGTCTGTTAATACCCTCAGTCACCTCAGAGTGGCCACCAGCAACCGAAATTCCGAGCATCTGAGAAGCAGCATCTATCTGATTCACAATCCTCTCAAGCTGATTAGGTGTGTATTCTTTAGGTAAAATAATCGAAACTAGGAACCATCTAGGTTGAACTCCAAATGTCGCAATGTCATTTGCGTTCACATGGACTGCAAGCCACCCAACATCAGACACTGAACCAGTTATTGGATCAGTCGCTACGATGATGACTTTATTTCCAACTCGAATAACAGAGGCATCTTCTCCAAGACTAGGACCAAGCAAAACATCAGGATCAGCAATTCCCAGTTTAGTGAATACGATTTTTTGTAGGATATCAGGAGGCACTTTTCCTAGTAGCATTCCAGCTATCACCTCAGTAGTGGGTGCGCACAAGTCCTGTGACTGATGCATGAAAAGCAGATTCATGGCAACCCAGAAATGGGCTCTCCTCGCTCACTATGACACCAGACGTAAATCGGAACTTGTGCGCATTCTAGCAACCGATTGCCTACTAATAACATAATCGAGAGGAGCTACATCTTGAGTTCCTATTTAGGAAGATAAGCTTCAACATGCCTCAGATCCTGCTCCTGTAATCGAGATTTTGATAGGCTAGAGCTAAGCAATGTGTTGAGAATCGAGGTTTCATTGAGAAGGTCTCTAGAGAGGTAGGCACGCCCTCCAGCAGCTTTAGCAACAAGGTATGCACCAAAGGTTTTTCGAAACTCTTCCACTTTTAGAATAGTTTCAATTGGATCATGAAGTCCTTCCTTCTTCATTCTCAACATCGCAGCTAGCTCAAGAGCTTCATGGTAAGGACGCTTCAGAAACCGGGGCCATTTTGACTGTTCAGGATCGACATTAACAGCAGCTAGTCTAACTTTAGCTTTACGAACCAAACGAGCAGTTCGAACGAGATCTTGAACTGGTGTGAACCTCTCATGACCAGGACCGACAGATTGTGCGAGTGGAATATTCGGAGAGAAATCTGAAACAAGTATCAAGAGTGGCTCGATGTCATTATTTCGCATACGTTCTCTTCTGATAGTTTCAAGAGACTTCTTTAATGCCTCAGCAAGGGGTGTGAGCCCTGAGATTCTCAACCGACCTAGTGCTCTATAGATTTTATTCCAATTGGTTGTTGGTGCCTGAATTTCGATAGCACCACTGTCCTTGAATGCTATAATTCCAGTTCGGTCTTTAGACCCTCGTGTTTCACTCTCAATTCGTTCAAGGAATTCTCTGACTTGTTCCATGCTGCCTTTCATTGAAAGACTAACATCGATGACAAGGATGATTGTCAAGGTTGTTCTCCCTGTAAAGACACTCTCACGGATATCATCCTTAGTTATCTTGATATGACCTTCAGATATACGCCCCGTTCTAGCAACAGCAGCCATTACTGTAGATGGGACATGGATACTTCCCACTTCTCTTGTTGGTATTCTTGACCGGAATGGTCTGCCATGTTTCATTGTATCCGACGATTTAAGAGACCCAACAGCTCTTGAGCTGACCCGTTTCTTTACCCAGCCACCTGATGATACTTTTGCTCGAATCATGGCTCTTTTCCTTAACCTCTCTAAATCAAATAGTTCCTCTCCAACATCAACATCAGGCATCTTGACAAAAAAGCCATCATCCAAACCAAAAGGGGCTTCCCTAATTTCAGATTTGGATCCAGACACCATATCAGGAGTTTGAGGTCTATATGGTCTTGTAGCTAAACCCCACTCATCACCGGATTCGGGTTTTCCACCTCCAGGTTCAACGGTATCAATACCAGCAGCTGGTCCACTGTTTCTTCGGGTCATAACATCGAGCCATTTTCGGACGAGATACCACAACACTGGTGTGATTACTAGTGTGTCGAGGATTAAAGCAGGAACTTTGGGGAACTGAAAAATTGGCGTTCCAAAAAGCCAGTTGATTGGACTCACATAGAGCCAAGCAATGAAAATGAACACAACAACCATCATAATAGCAATGATCGTACCTTTAATTGGATCGCCTCGAGGATTCCTTATTCCTTCCGTAGTTTTTTTTTGCCTTCCTGCCTGCCGGAGGTGGCAAATTTGTCTCCTCGGCCAAATCTTCCTCCGCTTAATCGAGGTCCAGATTTGTCATCATCTTCTTCCGGAACTTCGGTTGGAGATTTTTTGCGTTCTGTTTTCTGAGCGACTTCTGCAGCTTTTGTAACCGCTTGATCGACATCATCAGGTGATGGAGGTTCTAGGAGGCCTCCTCGTCGTGTCCTATGACTAAGCACTAGTTGCGATGCGAGCTTCATGTCACCAAGCGTGACTTGCATTCTACCCTCAAAAGCTGCGTTAGTGATTGCAGCTTTACTGATAATAATGTCCGGTCGGACACCATCGACCTCGAGAGCATCACAAGCCATAGCAATTGCTCTTAGATTTGTATCAGGAAGAATCACATCGTTGAGGATTCCTTTTGCTTGAATTATTCGTTTCCGAAGCTCAGATTGTTGGTCCTCCCAAGTGTTTCGAAACTTATCTGGATCTTCTTCAAATGCAAGATTTCTCCTAACGAGTTCCATTCGATCCTCAATTGAGTGATGACTACCAACAGCAACATGAAGTGGGAATCTATCTAAGAGCTGTGGTCTCAACTCACCCTCTTCTGGGTTCATCGTTCCAATTAAAACAAAATCGGAAGGGTGTGCTATTGAAATGCCTTCACGTTCAATAACATTGATCTTTGTCGCTGCAGCATCCAAAAGGTCATCAACTAGATGGTCTGGAAGTAGGTTTACTTCATCTACATAGAGAACATTCTGATGAGTCTCAGCTAGTATTCCGGGTCTTAGAGCTTGGATTCCTTCTTTAAGCACTCTTTCAATATCAAGTGCTCCAATCAATCGGTCCTCGGTTGTAGAGAGCGGGAGGTTTACAACACGCATTTTTCGCTTCTCAGACTTTAGCTTCTTGCCAGATTCTAAATTAGCCCTACATTCAGCACACAAAAAATCATGATTAGTGGGATTGCAGCCAAATCTACAACCAACTACAACTTCCACTTCTGGTAGCAAATCAGCTAAGGCTCTGACGACCGTCGTTTTTCCAGTGCCTTTAGGACCAGATATGAGAACTCCACCAATTTGTGGGTTGATGCCATTAAGAATTAGGGCTAGCTTGAGTTTTTCAAGACCAACCAATGAAGTGAATGGCAAGGTTGTCCTTTTTAACTCGCCCATAGAAATCCCAAACTGCTGTTTTTGCGAGAAAACAAGGTGACAGGTACAAATAAGGCTAAGTGTTCATGTAAAACTAGTGAGTGTTTTGATATCACACATCTCACATCTGGAATGTCCGCAGTGCAGAAGAAAGCATTCAGCTGAAACTAGAGGTACCTATTGTGTGTGCGGGTCACCTCTCTTCGTAATCTATGACCTTGTCGGTGTCAGGGAAGATCTAACAAATGGCGAATTTCCTTCAGATATGAACTCCATGTGGAGGTATTCGCAATTGTTACCAGTTAAATCTCCATCATGCGTTATCAGTCTTGGAGAGGGATGGACACCACTGATTCTATCAAGACGTTTAGGAAAACATCTTGGTCTTCAAATGCTTCGTATTAAGGATGAGGCTCAAAATCCAACTACAAGCTTCAAGGACCGAGGACTTTCCGCCGCGATTTCAAGACATTATGAGTTGGGAGCAAAAGAATTTGCACTTCCTTCAGCAGGAAATGCGGCGGTTTCTGCAAGTGCATATGCTGCCGCAGCTGGACTAAAGGCTCATATCTTCATGCCAGATGACACTCCGGAACCATTCTTCCATCAATGCGAACTTTATGGTGCAGTGACCACTCGAGTGAAGGGAACAATTACAGAAGCAGGAAAGGTCATGAGTGATCAGAATGGAGATTGGACAGATTTGTCGACTACTAAAGAACCCTATCGCGTTGAAGGAAAGAAGACTCTTGGTTTTGAAATATGTGAACAAATGGGCTGGTCAGTTCCTGATGCCATAATCTGTCCCACAGGTGGAGGTACTGCAATCATAGGTATCTGGAAAGCTTTCGATGAACTTGAAGCAATTGGATTGATAGGTCCTGAGCGTCCACGGATGTACGCAGCACAAAGTGGAGGTTGTGCACCTATTGTTCGAGCAATAGAGAAAGGTAGCGATGATATCGAACCTTGGGTGAACGGCGAAACAGAAGCGCTTGGATTGAGAGTACCGAATCCCTTTGCAGGTAGACTCATTCTAAACTCTATAAGACACTCAGGTGGAAGCGCAGTAGCAGTAGCAGACCAAGAAATTGAACCTACAAGAAGAACTGCTTCAAAACTAGAGGGTATTGATTTTTGCCCAGAATCAGCAGTTGGAATTTGCGGACTATGGAACTTAATTGAATCAGGCAAGATAGATTATGATGAAGATGTTGTATTGCTTAATACAGGAAGTGGAGCTAGATATACCAACTTATAGTGATTGGTGCGTAGAAAACCATCATTATTAATAGTCAGGATAAGAACCACTTGGAGTAGTCAAGATAACCCATGGGGGAAACTCAAATCGGATACTCGATGGATAATGATGACCACTACCATGGAGTAAGGGACTCAATGGTTGCTGGTAGAAAAGAACTAGCATTCTTCTTTGGACTATTGATTTTCTATTTCTACCTTAGATTCGCTGGCATAGAACCAACTATAGTAATTGTTCTCGGGTTTATTGGAGGTACATGGCTTGCCTTCCGACCTTCTGAGTGGGCTGTTGAAGGAATGGAGAGTGCAGCAGGGCATCTAGGATACACAGCATATGTTGCAGGTATGCTCACAAGTTTGGCAAGCAATATGCCCGAAGCAGTAATCAGTGGAATAGCAGCTTTTGATGGATGGAGAACTGGCAGCCAGGATCTGTTGGATATTGCTGTACTTTCTGTTCTCATTGCTGCAGGATTCAATATGTTACTTCTTGGAATAACGATAATCATATCCACAAAAGGGAAGGATGACATGAGTGTTCCAGAAGAAGCCATTAAGAAAGACTCAGTATTAATTAGGTGGACTTTTGTCGCACTTTTGAGCATGTTTGCCCTTGGGGTCATGGATATGATTGGTCCAGATGCACCATCAGATCCAAGATTTCCAGCTGCTGCATCATTTGTACTGTTCCTCTCCTATATTATTTACGCGGGAGCATTGACCACAGGAGATGTAGTTGATGAGGTTTCCAAACCCAGAGCAAAAGCTAGTCATTCAAAGAGAACTGCAGCTATTCTAGCTTTAATGGGATTCATTGGTATTTTCTTTGCTGGTGAAATTCTCACACATTCAGTTGAGATACTACTAACTGATTATCATGATAGCATTGGTCTTATTGGCAATCAGGTTGCAATAGCAGCATTGATTTTGGGTGCAGCAGGTGCTTTACCTGAACATGGTATAGCTGTGATTGCAGCGGCAAGGGGAAAAATTGGAATTGCGGTAGGTAATTTGATAGGGGGAATCCTTCAGATCGTTCTACTCGTCATGGGAGGAATAGGTATGTTTGTACCGATTCCATTAGATAGATATGTCCTATTTCAAATCATGGTGATTGCAGGAAGTCTCTGGTTCCTGAAACAAGCAATAACCGACGACCACAAGCTAGACTTCTTTGAAGGAGCAATGATAATTCTGCTTCAAGCGTATGTCTTTGTCCTCCTTATAGCAGGTACCCCGGTATGACATATGGAAGAATAGCTCGAAGATCATCATTTCGGATTACTACATCAGCAGCATCAGCAACTTCTCTATCTTCAGGATTAACAGCTATTGAAAGACCGACAACTTCGAAGACACTCATATCATTGCGGCCATCTCCAACAAAGGCAGTTTCTTCTAATGGAATATTGAAATGATCACATACCTGAGGAATCACCTCAGATTTGGCACCCCACGCTACACGGTTCTTTACTTCGCCTGTCAGAATTCCATCTTTGTGATGGAGGTTATTGGTTAGAACAAAATCAATGCCAACTCTTTGACCAATGTCATCAGCCATTATATCAAGACCACCTGAGAGAATTGCTGTCTTTAGGTCATGGTCTTTCAAGATCCTAATCACTTCCTCTGCACCAAGAGCTAGTTGAGTCGAATGAACAACCTTCATGACTTCTGAAAGGGTTTTTCCCTTCCAAAGACTTGCATCAAGGTCCGCCCATTCGTCATATGTAATCTCTCCTGCAAAAAATTGGTCATAGAATAATTTGCCCTCTCTCGTTGTACCAAAGTGTTCATGTAATCTCCACCAAACACTGCTATGTTTCGTCAGGGTTCCATCTACATCAAATACAACCAATCGAATATCCAATCTCAACTACACCTGAAAATATCTTTAAAGAAATTCAGTTTAACTCTCTTTTTCACGCGCTCTCTCTTCACGTGCTTCTTTTTCTAGGTCGGCAAGTAGCTCATCAATCCTTTTCTCATCTGAAGCTTCTTTTTTACTGGTCTTTGAAGGCATTACTCCTTCGGTTTCTAGTGGAGGAAGTACTCCCTCTTTTTCGAGTAGTACTTCTGCTTCCATAGCTTCCAACTGTCGGTCAATCCGCTCTTCATCCTCTACGGTTGAGTCAGCTCCTGACAAGTCTTCTGAGAGTAATTCGCCTGCTATTGAGATATGTTCAAAGGATTCTGAGAGCTTATCCAATTGCATCTGGATTTCCTCTGGCTTCAACATCGAACGTGCTTCGGTCAATGCATCGTTTGCAATTGTAAAAGCACGCAGAACTTCAGCTTGTGTTTTTGCTTCTTCTAAATTAAGCAAAGCAGTTTCTAGAGTAAGGAACTGCTGTTGATAACGAGACCTTCTATTCTCAAGATCCACGACTATACTAAGATGGGACCTTGCCATCGAACGGTTTCCTTGAGCCATAGCTTCTTTTGCAGACTTCTGCTCCTCTGTCATTCTGGTTTCAAGTCTGCGCATCCTCAATGTTAGGGCATTCATTGTGCCCTTCATCTCAAGTATTCCTCGCTCTGCATCCACCTTTTTTTTGCCACTAAGAAAGCCCATTTGTTCCACCATGTTTGGCCTTACGATTCTATCTCGTGTCTTGACGCATTTAAGGTATTGTAATCAATACCCAACAAGTGATATAGAGTAATTAACACAAACAAAACGATGTTAGCATGACTCTACTTCAGACAATAATAGGTGCAATTGATAGTGCAAAAGCGGTAATTATTGAAAATATTGACATGGCAAGAGAACGAACAGGTGAATTGAATCCATTTGGTGACAAAACACTCTTACTTGACAGAAAGGCGGAAGATGTGATTGTCAATGTCCTATCAAGTTCAAATGAAAACTTTGAGATGTTTACCGAAGAAAAGGGCTTTATCAAGCTTGAAGGCAAACCTGAGTTTCTTGCACTGATTGACCCAATAGATGGGTCAGCGAATTTAGAGAGAGGAATACCACTTGCATCAATTGGAATCTCAATTGTTCCATATAAAGAGAAGATGACATCTGATGATGTAGAAATTAGTGTAATTGAATCAATCTTCACTGATGAAACATATGTAGCAGTTACAGGAAAAGGTGTAACACGGAATGGAGTTAATGTTAGAACCTCAAATCCAATTGAATTAAAAGATGCTATCATCTCTTACGATACGAAGAAGACGTGGGATACGGATTTTTTGGAAAGAAGCTTGAGAACCATAGGTTCAGTCCATGATATAAGAAGATCAGCGAGTAATCTACTCGATCTTTGTTGGACTGCAGCAGGTTTCCTTGATGGAATGGTGGACCTTAGAAACATGCTGCCTTTTATCCATCTATGCGGTACTCATATGGTTATTGAGGCTGGAGGGTTTGTTCTCGATCAGTATGGTAATCGATTCTGCATTCCTTTTAAACCAGAAATAATGATGAATTTTATAGCCGCATCAAATGAATCGCTTGCTAGACAAATCTTAGTCATTTTCAATCAAAGCTAGCATTTCAGACATATCCTATGTTTTATTAGAACCACCCATGCGTTTCAGCTCTGAGAAAAATGCCAAAACCTCCAGTACCGAAAGAAATTGCAGAAAATATGAAGGGTATCAAGCATAAGATTGTCGTACTTTCAGGTAAGGGCGGTGTTGGCAAAACCACAGTTGCCACAAATCTTGCAATATCCTTTGCAAAACGTGGAAAATCTTCGGGTATTGTGGATGTGGATATATATGGACCAAACGTGCCTAAATTACTTGGTTTGGAAGGTCAACATCCTACAGCTGATGGAGAGTTCATCGATCCCATCATTGGTCCTCAGGGAGTAAAAGTCATGAGTATGGGATTTCTTTTGAGAAAAGGCGATGATGCTATTGCCTGGCGTGGACCATTGGTGGCAAGAGCAATCAGTCAGTTTCTAGCAAATGTTAGGTGGGGAGAACTTGATGTACTTGTCGTTGATCTACCTCCTGGAACTGGAGATGAAATTTTAAGCATCCTGCAATCAATCCCAGATATTGATGGTGTGTTAATCATTTCGACTCCTCAAGAGGTGGCGGTTCTTGATGCCCGAAGAGCTATTCAATTAGTAGAAAAAATGGACATTCCTGTTTTTGGAATCATCGAAAATATGTCAGAATTTGTCTGTCCAAAGTGTGGTGAGTCCTACAAATTATTTGGAGAAGGCGCAGCAAAGACAGCATCTAAAGACTATGACATTGAACATCTTGGTACGTTGCCATTCGATCCTCGTGTAATTACTCTTAGTGATAAGGGAGATCCTTTTGTCATCAGAGAGCCAGAGTCCAGGGTTGCTCATGCATTCTCTTTACTTGTAGATAAACTTGCCACTAAAATCAAGATGGGATAGATGTACCAATTTTGAAGAGGATTGGTTTAGTCATCTTCACTAATGTCATCATCAACTTCTGAGGATATGTCCTCGTATAGTTCTTCTTCAAGAGATTCCTCAGCTTCGTTTTCAATCTCAGAGATAACTTCTTCAAGATCATCCACCTCAAGCTCTTCTTCTACTTCTTCTTCCCCAACATTCTGCGTTTCAAGCTCTTCTTCTACTTCCTCCTCCTCATATTCTTCTACAAGTTCTTCGTCAAAATCTTCAGAAGTAATGCCGGGTTTCAGACGGAGAATATACACATATCCAAGAGCAAAGCTAACTAGACCAAGTAGAAGTGTTAACCATGTAGCACCATCGAGACCAAACCATCTGACAGGATCAAGGGCAACATTAGTTCTAGGTCTACCTAGCAGGATGGTTTGAAACCACATTGGTACGACAAATGCCAATGGAATACATATAATCACAAGCAGAATTATGGACATAATGATCTCTGCTGTGTAGTTTAGAATTCGTCTCAATGTGCTGTCAACAGCTTTCTTTGCTACAGACAATTTCACTCGCCTTGCCATGGCACAATGCGAACTCCATTAAAACCTTCTGGCTAAGAAAGAGTTGCACCAAAAAAACGAAGACCTTAATGGTCCATGAACCTAGTAGGAACGAGGGAGATGGATGAATATCAGACACTGCCTGAGATGTGGGAGTACAGATCTTCAAGCTGGAGTCATTTATGATTATAGAGAATATGGCAAACCACAGATTTCATTCCACTGGAAGCCTGAATCAATACTTGGAATGGATTCAGTTTCGCTACATGCCATTCTCTGCAAATTTTGTGGTCATACTGAGTTAGTAGCTAATATTGATGCATTCATTTAAACGACTAGACATGAGTGTCCACACTGCAAGACAATCTATTCATACCGGGAAAATGATGAAGTAGCTCCAAAAGTCGTTAAATGGCAAAATTGCCTAAAACATTCAAAATCGTTCCTCCACAAAAGTGTCCTTCATGTGGAGCTGCATATCTCTATAGTCTAGAAAAAATCAAAAAAGGTACAGTAATCTGTCAGAACTGTGGGAACCTTTTCTTAATTCAAGACCCATTAGACTCGGATGAGTTAATTGAGGATATTGAAGCTGATTTACAAGAAGAGTGAGTGAGGAGGAGGGGGCCCGTGAAAACAAGCGAGTAGTTCGCCAGTCGGGTCGGACGTTTTGAGAGAGAGAGGGAGGGAGTGACAGTATTCATGATGGTCGCGATTCGGACCCCCTGTCCAAGATATGATATGAATTAATAGAATATAAGTATTACTCATATTATCATTGTAATTTGAAGAAATAATGATTTGTGAACTAATGTTGTCGACAATAAAACTGCTGAGAAAGGTCGCAGATGTTTCTAATCTCTAATTTAGGAAAAATGATCTCTTATGTCATTTTTCTCAAATCGATTTCAACTACACTCAAATCCTTCTGTCTAATCCGAGTTTCTAATGACTGTATGTTCTTCCTTATAGATCTCTCATACATGACGAATGCAATTGAGATAGGACCCAACGCAAGTAACGGAGACACAATCACCGCTGCAACAGGTATGAGAAAAATCAACAGAGTGAAACCTCCTTCAGGAGGGAATATCAGGACAAACTGATACCATTCAATCGTCTGGAGAATTGTGAAAATATATGCTACAATTGTTGAGATCCCGGCAAAGCCCTTCATCATCTTCAGATACCAATTGCCTACTCCTTCAATATCGGCAGTCATCCTTGGTTTAGTCTTCAATTCGCAGACCAAACCCTTGTCTTGCATTAACCACATCGGCGCAAAAAGCAGCACAATAAAACATGATAATAAGAGAAGGATAAACAGAAGAGCCATGCTAATGACGATTGTTTGAGCCTCAGGTGCAAGAGGGCTGAAACTCTCGGACACAAAAATCGCATTGGCGATGCTACGGATATTAGAGATTGAATATGAAATGCCCAGAGTAACGAAGGCAGGTAAAATCATGCGTTTAGCTTGGGACTCTGACATTTGCTTAGCGTTGAACTCTTGCACATAGTAATTGTAGTTCTTGTTTGTAAGAATGCGATGGAATTTCCAAAGAAAGACAGAGATTGAAGGTGTAACAAAGTAGACCATAGTACCAATGATAAGTGAAAAAACATAGAGCCAAACGAAGTCAAAAAGTATGTTTCCTGGGAGAATTCGATATATTCCTAGATTTGTGTCAAATGGAAAAGCACCCATAAAGGTGAAGACAACTGTTACAGTTATTGTGATGATCACAAGTATCTGAATAGCTATCACGATCTTCCAAGAAATCTTGGATTGATCTTCGTTATCTTTCAATGGAAACGCATCAATATTCAATGTTCATGCCTTCTAATTGAATATGCATCAATTCCCTTGTGGAATTTATGCTCATCTTGTATATCTAAACCATATTATGAATTCACTATTGCAAGAGAGATGAAACAAGAAAAAAGAGGGGGTGAGAAGGGGGCCGTAGAGAACATGGAAGGAGGAGAGAAACTGCTTCTGAGAGAGAAAGGCCCCCTGGCCCACGGATAGTATTGTTTAGAATATATTTAAGCAAATGTCAGATTGCGAATACTCTTACTACAAATTCACATTGCAAATGAAGCCTAGAAGTCAAATAGTAAGAATGGAGTAGGATACGCTTAGCTGTTCTCAAAATCTGATAATTTCAATCCCAAGTTAGTCAGAGGTTTGTTGGATTCTACTGGATTCCATGGATAGTTGTTTTGTTTGATCTCTTCTGTACTGGAATATAGCCAGAATGAATAATACATAGCCAAAAAGAACACCAAGAATTTTAAGCCAACCAATTATGATAATATCAGTAGGTGAAGGGGGATAATAAAGAAAAATAACGCTTCCAACGCTAGCGCTGAATAAAAATGAAATCGCTGAGCCTGAAGCGTATATCACACTTCTAGTCGATCCTTTGAGAGGACTGAGAAGCGCTATCAAAACTAATACTGATAGTATTTGACCAATAAAGCAAGCAATCTCATATGAATAATTCAGAATCATAGGTTCTGGTTGCATGAATCACTGCCACGTGTTATGAATATCAAATTTAGTCTTAATCTTTTAGATATTTCAAGAAAGATTACTGTTTATGCTGAAGTATTGTCAAAATTGCACTTTGGAATTAAGTCATTGAAAATAAATAATAGATAGATGTAATGGAGAATCATTATGGCAGAATTACAAATTGAAGACATAGTTGTTGGAACTGGCAATTCACCAAAGCAAGGTCAAACTGTTGTAGTCCATTACACAGGATGGCTGACGAATGGCAAGAAGTTTGACAGTTCAGTGGACAGAGGACAACCCTTTGAATTCAGAATTGGTGTTGGTCAGGTCATTCAAGGATGGGACCAAGGTGTTCTCACTATGAAGGTTGGTGGAAAAAGAAGACTCACAATTCCACCGAATCTTGCATACGGAAACAGAGATGTTGGAAACGGACTTATACCAGCAAATTCGACACTTATCTTTGAGGTTGAGCTTCTGGATCTAAATTAACCTTAACACAACTCAACATTCAGAGGACTCTCTATTTATCCAAGCTAACTCACCCTTGGGAGGACTAGACTTTGAGAACACTAGCCTTTGATGGTCAGTACACACACAGTGTTATCAATTATCTTTCTCAGAATTATTCAGCAGTAACAAGGAAAGTACTCAATACAGAACAGGGCATAATGGCAATATTCATTCATGAGGAATATGTCTTCAGAACTGGTTCATTTCAGACATTGACATCAATTGTCGAGTCGCAAGGGGATTTTGAACAGTCTACATTAACTTTTGTTGGAAGTGGGGGCGGCGGTGGAATATGCAATTTTAACTGGGGGTTTCACTCAGCAGGTGAGGATACAATAATAAGGAATGTTCAGAGTCTTATCAATAGACACAGTCCTAGCTATTACTATGATAGTTAGTTGGACTGAGTCATTGCAGTATTGGGATAGAGATTGAATAACCAGCGCGTCTTATAGTTCAATAGATGAGGCTACAAATATCAGACCTACATCTGAGGAATCAGGTTCATGATGATTGGAGCATAACCGTGTGAAAACACCTCAACCACAAATGGGTCGCTAGCCTCGGCAACCTTGGTCCATGCGCCATTGTCGCGGCGATAATATGCGTACTGTGCATTACTGTGACGAATCTCAATTATGGATTTTGAAGGTAATCTGTCGAGATCACTAACTTCAAGTCTTCGATCAACCTCTGATTCATCATCTTCTGGTGTAGATAAGAAGACAGAGAAGATCACACCAGCATTAGGTAGCAGCAAGGCAACATGAGGACGGTCAATAGAATTCCATCTCTTTGGAACAGGCGGATAGCGACAAGTGAATGCACCTGATGCTGAGCGAAGAACCAGGTATGTACCCTCATCTATTGTCATTGGATCAGTAACCTCAAGCGTGCCTTGCGTATGTGGGGATATCTCTGAACTGATTGTCACATAGGATACATACACTAAAGTGTATATAACCTTCAGCCGAGCACTTGTCCATAATTGCACCTTCTGGAGATGCAATATAACTTAACTAGGCGTCATTTCCAAAGTCCATTCTGACATAATTTATTTGGAAACTGCAATGCGAAGAAACCTACTAGAAGTCAATTTTTCGATGTGTCATCTAATATTAAGACGACTTAACAAATGGCCATTACATAAACTGCAAATCTCATTAACGAAACGACTGGGCAGCCTCAAACACATCTTTCAAAGATGTGAACACCTTGGAAGCACCTGCATCATAGAGAACATCAGGTGCTGTTTCTCCAGTAGAAACCCCCCAGAATTCAATTCCAGCTCTTCTGGCTGCTGTGGCATCAATTAGTGCGTCCCCGATATAAACGACCTCACTTGGACTTACTCCTAGGTCGAATGCTATTTTCAGTAAGCCATCTGGAAAAGGCTTTGGTCTAGGCGACTCATGACGGGTTTGAATTATATCGAAATTCTCTCTAAGGGGTATTTGTTTCATAATCTTATCAAGTGCAGGTCGACCGTTGTTCGTGAGGATTGCCAATTTGAACCCTAAGTCACGTAGCTCCTTAACAATCTCTAGAGACCCTTCGATTGGCGTTGCTGTATCAGCTGCAAAGCCCTCATGCTGGCTAAGGATTCTATCAACTTCAGCCTCTATAGTGTTCCATTCGTCTATAGTTAATCCATTGTTAAGAAAATAATCACGGGCTTTTCCAGTTGTACTTGAGATTCCATCAGCAGGTTCAAGTAGCCCAGGAGGTAGCCCCTTTGAGATATAGTACTCTTTGGTGTCTTTTCTCATGTCCTCGAGGGGGAGAGTTAGATGGGTTATTGTCCCATCCATATCGAACACCAAAGCTTTCAACACGCAGAGTACACCACCTCGAGAGCAAAAGGACACGCTATTAAGGATACCCGTATCACCCTTAATTACTTAGGATAGAGGTTGGCAATGAAATCGCGAATAGTCGATACAACAAAAGGCATACTTCTGTGATAGAAATGACCTTCTCCTTCTAAAGGTACAGAGTTACAAGGTTCTGGTTTAATCTTGTCTGTGAGTAGCTTTAGGTCATCAAAGGGAATCATCTCATCTGACTTTCCATGAAATAGGAGAACTGGACATTCAATATTGGAGAGTTTTTCTATATCAAATTCATCATTGGAAATTAGATCTATCGATGCACTGAGTGAAATTAGAAATGGAGGGGGCTTTAGTAAAGCCACTCTCATTGCAGTGGAAGCACCAAATGAATATCCAACGACTCCTACCTTATTGACCTTTGTGAGGGATTTTAGAAAGTCTATTGCGTTCATTGCATCTATAATTGCCCCAGTTATTCCCGAGTATCCATGTAGAGGGGAAGTTGTACCACGAAAGTTAAACCGGAGTGTAGAAAATGATGCTTCAAGAAATACTTGCTCCAATGTAGTTACCACATGATTCTCCATGTTTCCACCAAACAGTGGATGAGGATGTAATATGACAACGCCAGGCTTGTTTGCTGATTCAGCTAGTGTTAGAATTCCACGAAGATTGTGACCTTCAGAATCGAATTCAACAGGTTTTGCTCTCAAAGGATTCACTCAACTTCAGAGGGTGTATATACTAGGGCTTTAGTACAAGCACGACTCATATCTGCGGGTCTAATAATTTCCATTTTGACGCCAGGAGCTATCTCTTCCCCAACTGAACCTACATAAGGCCAGCAGGCTGGTTCACAATAGAGTTTTCCATGTTTCTTAAATTCCTCATATTGAGGGCAATATGGGTGGTCAGTAACTACACGAGTACTACCTTCCCAAGTCACCATCATCTTTGATCCCATTATATGACCAATGATAATCCACGCATCAACTGCATCCTTAAGGGTACTACCTAAACCAAGGCGATTTTTCATTGTTAAAGCATCTTGCTTACCTAGCTTCTGGAATATTTCAGTTGTTGCTGCAAGACCCTGTTCTCCAAAACGAGTTTCTAACATAAGAGGGATTTCGGCTATCAATCGAAATAAATTGCTTCGAAGCTCTTTGACTTTGTTCCCAGCTGGAATGATACCTTTCACAGCAGCAGTCTTCATTATGCCCATTTTTTGATCGACATCCTTTAGGATTATGTTAGAAATCTAGAAATCTGATAAATTAGTCTTCTCCTTGAGTTCATATTTTCTGGAGGAATCATCTTATAGGTCAACGACATTCTAGTTTTTCAGAAGTGAGGTGAACCTACTGTGGTCGATATGAGTGACATGCATAGCATGGTAAAGAATTTCCCAAGCTTGCTAACTAGCTACAGAATAGAAAGTGAAACCAGAGAAACTTGTATTAGACTCGGAGACGAGGGCATTGGTGGAATCTTAATTTTGGGAATGGGTGGAAGTGCCATCGCAGGTCTTTATGTTCAATCTCTCTTTAGACACTCAGCGCCTATTCCAATACTAACAAATCAGGATTACACACTCCCTGCTTATGTAGACTCCAATTGGATTATCATAGCTGTGAGTTATAGTGGAAACACAGAGGAAACATTAGCGGCTTATGACGAATCTGTCAATCGTGGTTGTCAAACATTCATCATTGCATCTGGGGGTGAGCTTTATACCAAAGGTAACAGTCTGAGTAAAATTAAGATTGTAGATGGGTATCAACCAAGAGCCGCATTTCCATTGATTTTTCCTATAGTCTTGAATTTGGTTGAGTGTGTAATGGGATTAAAACCAACAGAGCTGGGCACTATTGCGAATTCACTTTCAAAGAAAGCGCTTGAATGGGAGAATTCGTCACTCGCGCCTAAACGCCTAGCTCAGGATATTATAGGAATTGTACCACTCTTTATTGGATCCAGAAACCTAGTTCCAGTTGCATATAGAGCAAAATGCCAGATTAATGAAAATGCTAAGACTATGGCATTCTTTTCTGAAGTGCCTGAAGCCAACCATAATGAGATTGAGAGTTTCATTTCTGGAAATGAATTCAAGATATTGCCAATATTCATTCGGAGCTCGTATGAAGATATTAAGATTAAAAAGAGGATGAACATCACTGCTAGGCTCTACAAGGAGGAGGGATATTCTCCAGTTAGTCTAAGCATTGAAGGTTCAAACAAAGTCGAAGAGATGTTGGCTTTTACATTTTATCTTGATCTTGTTTCTGTGGAATTAGCCAAAATCCGTGAAGTAAATCCTTTGACTGTAGAACAAATTAGCAAACTCAAGAACGAGTTAAACTAAGAAACTAAATCATGGATAATGTGCATTTGATGTCTTTTCCATATAGCATCTAGGTCACTATAGTTACGCCGGTCGCGTTGAAATAAAGAGTTCTCGATGTTTGTGATTGTGCCTCATCAAATGTAATGAAAGTGTACCTAAGTCTAATATACCAGTTCCATGTATCAACCATATCTGCTTGAAGGACAGTATTTCTATCAGTTTCAGAGTTAATCTCACTAGCCAATGTGAAATTCGAATCGTACCCAGGATGAAGTAACTGATCAGCATCATTGTTCAGATATCTGTTAAAGACTGTATAGGACAGAAGGTCATCATTAAGCCAAACAGTTCCATAGATAACTGTCAGTCGAACATTTCCTTCAATTGGTGAATCAGTCTGGAAATTGAAAGTAAATGACAGAAAAGGATAGATTGATTCATTTTCTTGATCAACGTTTCCAGCCAATACTTCCACAAGATTAACATTCATTCTGCCAGCTAGCACATAGCTACCAGAATAGTATTGTACATTGCCAACAAGGAAGACCGAACTTACCATTGCAGATATGATTAGAAACGCAACAATGATATTCTGGCTGCGTTCACTCGAGATCATCTCTGTTCACTCACCAGACGTTCATATTGGTCAATATGTTCCTTTTGCTTCACGCACCAATCAAATTAGATTAGAAAAGGCAATGATATAATATGAACAACCCAAGGAAATAGTGCCAATAATGCAGGGAGAGGAATCCCTGGTAGAATTTCATTTTCGCGAGCCAAAACTGTCATGTTAATTGTGATTCCAACAATTGCCAACGATACTGACATTATCCAGACATAAAGTGGGAAGAATATCAAAGAATGTGCAGAGATTAAAGAGAAAGCAATGTAGTCTCCAACACCAATAGCAGCGGTCTTTGACTGAATCCTAGTATAATCGAAGGGATCTGATCCAGGAGTATCAATCAGGTATGCAGACTCAGCTACAGGAGAATATCTTGTGAGGAAAAAATCCTCAGCAACAACCGAGATTACAAGCACGAACATACTGGCAGTCAGGAAAATAATCCCGAGAAAAGTACCAAAAACACTTCCATAGAATGCAACAAAGAAATTCCTTAGATATGAGGGCACAGAATCCATCATTATGAATGCAAATGAAATTAGAAGAATTCCTAGAGTAGCAATGGAAAAAATACTTGGCCAGATTGATTGCGTAGCGCCTTTTATAATAATAAGCAGCAAAGACTGACCCAGAATATAGAATGATACAGTCAATACAGGAGACACAATAAAAGCGATAATTGTCCTTCTTGCTCTTGGTCCCTGTTTTTGAATTGTAAAGAAAAGAGTTGCAACAACAAGTGTGCCTAATCCTGTGGATATGATAGCTTGAATTGCTACATCAGCAAATGAAAAGATCTGTGAGTTTTGAGCGAGAATATCACCGATTCCACCTGATGTCAGAATCAATGCAGCAAGTCCAGCCCCAATCAGGAGGGGAAAAATGGAAATAAGAATCAATTCAAGTCTTTGTTTGTCAAGCTTCATTTAGAAATCCCTTGATCGTTTCTGAATCGCTGTGCATTAAAGTAACTCTCTTTCACGCAATTTTGGAATTACCTATAGCAATATTTTTGCTTACAGATTAAATTCAAAAAATAAGAGAAGAGGGGACATATGTCCCCTTAGATGTAAACTATTTCTGTCGCAGCAGTACGAAGCCACCGACAAGGATCACAACTGCAGCACCAACTGCACCAGCAACAATTGCTAGTGTAGCATCAAATACAGGTTCAGTAGGTACGCCTGTAGGAGTTGTGGTAGTTGTGTCAGGTGTAGCAAATCGATCCTCAGGCAGGTAAGCCCATAATGGGTCGATTGAAACCTCGTAGAACTCTCCAGCTTCCATGTCAGTGAACTTGAATGGACCAAGTGTGACAAATGGATCGTCAGGATTGTATCCTGGGTTCCAAGTGTTCCAGCCCTCATAGCCAATACCAGCACCAGGCTCGAAGATGTGCTTGGGGATGATGTAGATTTGTGCGGCATTAAAGAAGTTCCAGAAGCTTTCTCTGGCAAACTCGACAACAAGAGTGTATGGTGTCGGAGCGTATGCAGCTACGAAACCAGCTTCTGCAAGACTCGCACCTGAAGGATTGCCTAATGGAAGAGTTTCCATATCGTAGGTGAATGTGAATGCGGCATCTTCAGCAGTGAATGGGACACCATCGCTCCAGGTTGCGTTCTGGATGATGTCAAAGGTAAACTTTTGGTGTCCATTTGGCAGAACTTCCATTGTATAGCCTTCAGCCAAGACTGGGTATGGATCCAGGTCAGGACCAAAGTCATACAGCATCGACCAGAATGTACTGTAAACGTTAGATGTGTACCCTGAGTTCGATGTGAAGAGGTTGAATGTGTCTGGCTCTTGGCCAATTCGGACTGATAGCGTACCACCATAGGTGTCATCGAGCTTGATGAGTTTTTGCATGTTCCATTTGCTGTTAAGGTACCTACCTACGTCAGCAATATGGCCCTTGAACTTGTCGGTTCTGTAGCCTTGGAGATACATATTCTCATAAGTGATTAATATTGGCACTAGGTTCTGCATCTCCAACTGGAATTCAGCACATGCGTCAAAAGCTTCTTGATAGTTCCTTGCAGTAACTATATCGTCTAGAATACGATCAATGGTTTCGTTCCTGAAGTTTGCAGGATTCTGGTATGGAACATCTGCGTATTCTGAGCCATACCTTGTGACTAGATAGTCTAGGGTCTTACCATAGAAAATGGTAGCATAGAAGATCATATCATAGTCACCGTGCTGATCTAGGTTTGAGCTGTATGTGTTGAAGTCTTCCTGGTTTGTATTAGCACTGATGTGCAGAGCACGGAGTGCATCAACACCTATCTGAGCAGTACCACCAGCAATGGCAGGTGAGGATGGTGAGTACGCAACCTCGATATGGATTGGGTTGCCATTCGGGTCTGTGCGGTACCCAGTCACAGGGTCAAAACCGAATCCTGTATCATTCAAAATTTGGTTGCCTTCCTGAACTTGAGGTAAGTAGTAGTGGAATGGAAGATCATCTTCAATGCAGAATAGATCATTTGTATAGACAACAAGTGAGTCGTGCAATTGACTTAAGCCCTGGAAAACCTCTGATTGGACTCTTGTCTTGTCATATGCTAAGGCAAAAGCTCTGCGAAACTCAGTCCAGTTCGTGGGAGATTTAGCATTGTTCATCACTATGTGCCCATAGCCATTACGAAGTACTCCTTCACTCACTTCAATATTGGGATCTGCCTCAAAGATGGGGACAGTTGTGGGTTCAACGAAACTATCATGAATGTCAACAGCCCCGCTTTGTAATGCAAGGATCATGTTGTCCTCTGTGGCAATCACTTTGAACACAACTTTGTCAACGTTTGGACCTACATTCAGGTCCTCCAATGTAAACACTGGTTGTGCAACGCTAAGCGCAGGTGAAAGCGCCATAAAGAGAAAAGCTGTGACGAAAGTGATAGCTAGAAGACGATTTCTCCTATTAATATTCATATTCTCTCTATCTCCTTTCTTGTCCGAGTCGAAATCGGATGCAGTTCAAATGAGAGAGGAGAATAAAAGCATTACGTATGTCGTAACCGTTGTGTGAGGGAGTGCACACATGTGAAACACAACATTAGGGTCTAAAAGATTTAATCATTTATTGAATAATTCCAGAAAAAATAAGAGAAAGGGAGTATGGAACTCCCTCAAAAATCATCCATACTTGATTCGCGGATCAAGTACTCCATAGAGCAAGTCCGCCACGAAGTTTGCTAAGATGGCTGTGATTGCAATGATCATGAAGATTGCCTGAACCACAGGGAAGTCTAGAGCAATCAGACTCTCAAAGATGAACCGTCCTAACCCACGCCATGTAAAGACAGTTTCCGTCAGCGTGGCTCCGTTTATCAGGAATCCGAAGGTCATTGCAATGATTGTCACCATTGGTAACATCGCGTTTTTCATGCCGTGTTTATAGAGCACCTGATTCTCGTCTAGACCCTTTGCACGTGCAGTAAGGATATAGTCCTCAGTCATTACATCTATGAGATTGTTACGCATATAGAGAAAATAGCCCCCATAACCACCAACCCCTAGAGTGATCATAGGCAGGAAAAGATGGTGAAGCACATCTCCAGCTACTATTAAAGCTCCAAATGGACTCGTCCTTGCAACCTCCCATACCTCATAACTAATGGTTCCAAACTGTGGAAATCCGATTGCGACACCAAATGTTGTTTCAGTCCATAAGGGGAGCATATAGCCAAAAACCATGAGAAGCATCATCCCTAGCCAAAAGACTGGCAAGGCATAGACAAAAAGAGCCACTGTGACAGCACCAATGTCCTTTTTTGAACCAGGGTCAGAAGCCACTTTGACACCGGTCCAGATACCTAGTAGAATGGAAACCATTGAGGAGGTGCCCATTAACAGTAATGTGTTGGGTAAACGCTCAACAATTGACTCCATAACTGGTCTCTTGGTCAGAAATGAAACTCCGAAATTCCCAGTGAACATGCTGACGATATAGCGCCAGAACATATAGATCCAGTCAAATATGTCAGGATTCATCACAAGTCCAAAGTTAGCATACATCTGCTCCAACAGGTCTTGAGTTAAGTTACGCCGAAGCTCATCACTTAGCATCAGACTGACTGGATTAGCTCCAAACAAGAAGGTCGGGAGTCTGAAGAGGAAAAAGTTGAAGCACACCACTGCTATTATCAAGAGGAACATGTAGACGCTGCGTCTTATCACATACTCACGAAGACCCATTTCTTGATACTCCATTATTGTTAGTACATAGTGATACTAAGTACCGCAATATGTTGTTGGGTGGGTAAATGACTTATAAAAGTAGTGTTCAAGGCGGACGAATGGAAGAAGAGAGAGGCGAGAAGTGGAAAACTCCACACTCACATACTCCCTTGATTCCACTACCTCTCTCGCAGTCGCGGATTCAGCACTTGGTCAAGTGTGTGGCCTACGAAAGTGAAGGACAGAGAGAGAAGTGTTATCATCAGACCAGGAAATACAACGACCCACCATGCACCCCTAATGAACGCTGCCCCATTTTGTGCATCCGCAAGCATCCTTCCCCAACTTGGTTCTTCAATATCTGTCAGACCAAGGAAAGATAAGCCAGCCTCAGATAGGATTGCTCCTACTACACCAAGTGTGATATTAGCAAAGAGGATGGGCGTTACATTTGGCAGAACATGTCTGAACATGATGTAGGTATCTGTGGCACCAATCGCTCTAGCGGACTCAACATAAGCCTTATTCTTCTCAGCAAGAACCTGAGATCTTATCAGTCGAGCAGTCCCGGTCCAACCCAGAATAGCTATCACTATGATGATGTTTTGTGTAGATTCCCCAAGGAAAATAGCTAATACCATCATAAGCGGCAAGCCAGGAATGACCAAGAGGAAATCGACAGCCCGCATAAGAATCTCGTCTACTTTGCCGCCATAGTAACCCGCAACTAGACCAACTACAACACCCAAAACGGTTGAGAGAGCTGTTGCAAGAATTCCGATGGTTAGTGAAACACGACTTCCATAGATGAGTTGAGAATATGCATCCGCGCCCCAAAATGTGGTCCCAAGGGCTCCAAAGTAACCTCCGTAAGCAGTAAGTTGAATGCCAGTGACCATGAAAGTGACACTACCAGTATAGTTCTGCCATGGAATAATACCACCATAGCTCTCGAAATTACGATATGGAGCAAGTCCAACACGAATCTTAATGGTATCATTTCTAAAAGGTTGAGTCTCGTTAACTTCAATTGTACCTCGAAATGTGTCTCTAACAAAGATATATGAGAACGGGACGCGACGCTCGCTTATTGTTTCTGAGTACGTAGCGTCTCTTGTTTCATAGACTCGAATCCACTCATTCTCAGGAGTAACAACCCAGACGTAAAGCCTGAACATTAGATTATTGTACGGCCTAGCTCCCGGAGCAAAGTCGCCGGTCAGGGTAGTGCGAAAAGAAACTGTCATGTTAACAGCACTAGGCATACCGTTCCACGTCCACTCAAAGGACTGATCAAAATAGACAAAGTCATTGTAATCAGGCATATCCATTGCTGGATCCGGGCCAATGTAATCGAGCTGTTGCCCAGCTATATGTTGCCACGTCAAGTTAACGTAACTAGTTTCATCAGGTTCAGTTGCTTGGTTGTATAGAGCGCTGAATTCGCCACTTGTCCCATTCACATACATAAAAGGCTCTTGGTTTAAATCAGACCTATCCAAGTAATTAGCTGTAACGACACCCTGTGGGTCAAAAACACTCATCCATGATGGTGCTAGATACGAAGGAGCAATTGGTTTTAGTGGGTTTGGATCCAATGTTCCCAGATATGGTGCAAATGTGG
>LRSL01000119.1 GCA_001563335.1 Candidatus Thorarchaeota archaeon SMTZ1-45
CCAGCGTACAAACAGCTTGGCAGTCAGAGTAAAGCAAACGGACATAATCATGAGGATAAGTCCTACAGCGAACAATGCTGATCGCCATAGTGGAAAGACGAAGGCATATCCCAATTGATTAGTGATGATACTGGTCATGACATATGTTGGGTCGAACAATGTGTAGGGAATCTGCAAAGAGTTCCCAGTGACCATAAGAACCGCCATTGTTTCACCAACTGCACGACCGAGTGCGAGTACTACTGCTGCACCGACACCTGGAAGTGCAGCTGAGATCACAATCTTACGAGCTGTTTCACTTTGCGTTGCTCCAAGAGCCAGAGATGCTTCCCTAAGGCTTCTTGGGACAGTCTGTAATGCATCATTTGTGATGGTCACAACAGTCGGGAGAAGCATAATAGCAAGAATAACACCTCCCGCCAAGAGGCTTAATCCATTGGTATCTCCCTGAAACCAAGGCATCCATGCTGTGAGTGGATTGCTTTGTACTGCAGGCGCTAATACATTCTTTATGTATGGCACCATCACCACATATGCCCAAAGACCATACACAATTGACGGAATTGCAGCCATCATCTCAGTGATCATCTTGATTGGCTGACGGAGTTTCATGGGACAGAACTCGGAGAGAAAAATCGCACCGCCAACACCAACTGGTATTGCTATTCCAATTGCAATCACAGTACATAATAAAGAACCAACAATGAACACACCAACACCATAGAGGTCTCTGTTCGGGTCCCATGTGGGTCCAACGATTATTCCAGGTCCACCAACAGGGTCAGTCATGATGGGTGTTGATTCATACCAAAGAAAGCCTAGAATTAGAATGATAATGAGTGTGCTTGCAAATGCAGGAATAAGAAGCATAACCTTCCCAAGCATGTCGGTCTTTCCTGGCCTATCAGCATCGATGAAATCGTGGATTGGAGTTATGATGCGTTGTTTCAGTTTCTCGATTGGAGTCAACTCATCCTCACTGGTTTTTTCAGCAATTACCTGAGTTTCAATTTCAGTCATTCAGTATTTCCTCTAGTAACAATTTCATTCAGAAGGTGAGAGTGACTTCATAATCTCGAGAGAGTATGTCTGCGCTGCTGTACCATTGATGGGAACATATCCGACTACACTGATGAACTTCTGACCCTGAACAAGACACCATGTAACAAACATAATTGTGGGTGCACTCAAGTGAAATCGATTTACGAGGTAGAATAGCAGTCTGGCAATTGGATATGCCCCTTCAATCTCAGAGTTCATGATGCTTTGACCCGGTTCAGTAAGATTTGCTGGAATTGCCTTTACTGCAGTAGCAATGGATGGTGTGACCCATTCACCATTTCCAGGATTGTATAGGTCTGCTAAGATTAGCTCGCCCAAAAAGGCAAGACCCACATAGCCAATCGCAGACTGATCTCCTTCAACACCTGATGCCACACCAGGATTACCATCAACGGCATTGACTCCAGCCGGGAACGAGAGTGCTTCCTCATGTCCAAGAAGCCATTCATATTCAGCCCCATTGGCATTGGTATTTTCATCTGCTGTTTCCAGCCACTTGGCAAATGTAGCAGTGGTTCCACTAGCATCGGATCGGACGAATACATTGATTGGACCAGTCTGTTGGACAGTCACACCAAATACTGATGAAAAATCCGCCCAAGTTGTGATATTGCGTTGAAAGACAGCTACAACCATATCACAGTCCATTCTAAAAGTTGACCCATTAACAGCATCATTGACAACAACACCAAGGGCGTCTGCCGAAATAGGAAGAACCTCAATATCAGGATTCTCGTCAATATAGTTTTGTTTTGGATATGAGCTTGAAGCCCCGATATCAATCAAAGACTCTGCCACTAATGATTGCCCTAGACCAGATCCTCCAGTGCTGGGATTCACCGTCAAACTTGGAAACACCACATTGAACTCGATAGCCCAAATTTGCGAGAGTGGGTATACAGTTGAGGAACCTGCAGTTGTAATTGTTCCTTGAACTCCTCTGCCAGGGGGAGGACTAATGAAAATAAGACCTCCTGCTCCTAGTAAAATCCCAATAATCAATCCAACCATTAAACCACTCTTCTGTTTCCATATTGATTTCATTGCCAGGTTCCTCTGAAATATTACATGAACGCCATACCTCACACCGAATTAAGGGCATCGTATGGCGTTCATGCTCAGAGGAGAAATCTATGCACTTGGAGAAAGTGCAGCAACAACGCCTATTGCATACGTTGCGGCTGATGTTCCGCTGATTGGGACATAACCCACAGTTGAGATGTACTGCTGTCCCTGAACTAGAACCCAATTCAGATATGCAATTGTATACCAATAGAGATTGCTTGGATTAACTAAATAATAAAGCAGTCTTGCTATCGGATATGCACCAGTATTATTTGAATTCATTAGGTTCTGACCAGGATCAGTAATCTCATCAGGTAGTGCTTTCAGCGCGTTTTCTAGAGATGGAGTGACATAGTCGCCTACGCCAGGATTGTAAAGGTCAATTGCAGTCAAGACATCCATGAAGGCGAGACCAACGTAACCAATACCTTGAACGTCACCTTGTACTCCTGAAGCAACGCCAGGATTACCATCAACTGAGCTATGAGTACCAGGCCATGATACGACTTCACTATGGCCAAGTCCCCACTCATACTCAGCTCCATTTGCATTGGTATTTTCATCAGCTGTTTCTAACCACTTAGCAAATGTAGCTGTGGTACCACTTGCATCAGAACGGACATAGACGTTTATTGAACCTGTTGCGTCAACATTCACATTGAATGTAGACTCGAAATCCTCCCAAGTTGTGATGTTACCTTGAAAGATGGCAACCGCCATATCACAGTCCATTTTGAATATGCTTCCATTTACTGTAGGGTTTGCTACAATTCCTAATGCATCTGCAGACACTGGGATGATTTCTACATCAGGATTTGCAGTTCTATATACCTCATCCGGGTAGGAGCTTGAAGCACCTATGTCTATCAGACCATCTGCAATTTGAGATTGACCAAGACCAGATCCTCCAGTACTTGGATTCACTGAAATTGAGGGATAGTCAGCATGGAACTGAACAGCCCACTCCTGAGACAAGGGATATACTGTCGTTGATCCTGCGGTTGTTATTGTATATGTTTGGCTACCACTGGGAGGTGCTATAATCAATGTCGCACCAGTACCGATGACCAAACCAATCACAAGATAGCCTAGTAGTTTCATTGTATTATTCATGTTTTTGGCACCATTGATTTTCCTACCAGCCCCCGCAAGAAAACCTAGAATTAAGGCATAGGCATGAATAACACATGCTCGTAATTGTCGTAAATGTTTCATATGCTGAAGCTTAAAAGTTGATTTTTTGAGCCAGAACTTGAATTAGAGGCAATATTTCACAAGCTGTGTGTTCGAAGACAGTAGTCTATGATGAAATATTTGTTTATTAGAAGCTAAGCATTTACAGCATATGCTTTGGAAGCTGAATTAAATGACTGCGACGACAAGGAAGCTGAATCAAGTGAGAAACTCATTCTATGTCTACCTTCCTCGAAATTGGTGTGATGAGTTTAAACTCACAAAGGAATCAGAGGTTAGAATAGAAAGGACCCTTGAGGGGATATTAAGAATAATACCTCCATCCATCGAAACTTCTCAAACTGAACCTCTTCGCCTTTTATTGACAAAAGACCAAGCAAAGGACATTGTCAATCTCCTTGTAGGTGCCTACATTGTTGGAACGAATGAGTTAGAATTGAAATTTGATGATGGTCTTGATATGGGAACGAGAGGTGAAATCAGTAAGTGGATCAGGAGGTTACCAGGTTTTGAGATTCTTGATGAACATAGTCAGAGCTTTGTTCTTAGTGATACCAGTGAGAAACAAGTCATAACTCCAATCTTACGTCGTCAATTTGCCACGACCAAATACATGCTCAATGGACTCGTCAATATTATAGAGAGTGGAGATACAACAGACCACTCAAGAATTATTGACAGAGATGAGGATGTAGATCGGCATCGGTATTTTGTGGAAAGACTTTGTCACATAGTTCTGAGAGATCCGTCATATGCAAGAAGAATTGCATTAACTGCTCCAGACGCATTAAGTTTCAGTTTAGCAGCCAAATATGTTGAACGAATTGCGGATCACATTTGCGCAGCTATCGATGAGCTAGCTCAACTGAAGAGTGTGAGCTCAAAACTAAAGAAAATGACAAAAAACATAATCAGGGTTTACGAGGATACGAGTAAAGCATTCTTCATTATTGATACCGCGAAGAAATCATATCATAAAATGGACATAGCCTCTACTTCCAAACGGGCTCTAAAAACACTAAAAGAAACCACAGTATTAGCCGAGTCACTTCAAAGAGTGGGGGCATCAAGAAAGGACAAGACTCCTCATGAGATTGTCCTAACACTTCACCTCGAACGGATTGCTTCCTACTGCGCGGACATCGTCGAAATTGGGATAAACCGAATAATTGAATCTGGGCTAGACTAGCGAGTCCATTTCAAATCTTTCACAATGAAATTAGCAATGGCATCAAGATGCCTACCTAATTTTTTGCCTCTGTTTGTCAGAATGTGAATAATCTCATTTCCTTCTTTCTCAACAGTGATGAGTTCATTATCTAGGAGAAACTTCCGAACACTTGCAACTCTTGCACCATTCAGTGCTGGTAATGTCTTGGTCTTTAGTCCAGCTGAAATTATCTCATCTGCTCTTGCCTTTCCTCTTAGGCGTGTTAGTAGCAAGATGACAGTCAGTTCATATTCACCCCGAAGTAGTTTTACAAAGGGACTGATTTTAACCATAATTTTAACACTCCGTAGATAGTCGCATTCCAACACAACACACTCTCAAATATAGAAATCCCCGACTTATTCTCAGTTGAGAAGCTAGACTTATGACCTATTCATTATTACCCAAATCTTGGTGACAGAAATGGTTCAGAAACCTGAAAATACCTTGAATGATTTAGATGCCAAGACTTGGGTGAAAGCAACTAAGTCATGGTTCATTGTTAATCCTCGTTCAAGGTCCCGGGAGCAACTGGGTCATCCAGCGAAGTTTCCTGAGGAACTCGTTAAACGGTTTGTAACATATTTCACAAAAAAGGATGGTTGGGTCTTCGACCCCTTTGCTGGGGTAGCAAGTACACTGATTGCCTGTAGAGAAGCAGGTAGGAATGCTGTCGGAATCGAGTTGAATAAAGAGTTCGTCACCATTGGTACAAAAGCACTTGTCGACGTGGATGGTAGCGGAAATCAGACACTCATCCAAGGAGATGCGAATAATGCTCGAGAATTGATCAAAGAACACTTCAATGATCATTTGCCATCGTTTGACTATGTCATTACATCTCCACCATATTGGAACATGTTAAGAAAGTCTCGTGGTGGTAACGAGTCAGTACATAAACAACGCCACGAAAATGGACTCAAGCAGTACTATAGCAATTCGGAAAATGATTTGGGAAATATTGAGAACTATGAGGAGTATATAGATAGAGTTGCTGAGATTCTAAATAGACTCAAAGATCTATTGTCAGAAAAGGCATACCTCACAGTGATTGTCCAGAATATGAGAGATGTCGATGGAATTCTGAAACCAATTGCATGGGACCTAGCTCGAGAACTTTCGAAGGTGTATGATCTCAGGCAGGAGATGATATGGTGTCAAGACAATAAGAAATTAGGTTGTTGGGGCTATCCTACAACATACGTGTCAAATGTTCACCACCACTACTGCATCATTCTCCAAAAGAGAGATGATGAATGATTTCGAAGTGCAAGAGTAGATATGCCTTCAATGCAGATTCTGCTCTGAGGGATACTGCATACTATGGAAATTGCAGAGATTATTGGAATCGATGAAGAAGACCTCCACGGATTCATGCGAGTTTTTCCGAATATGTGGGAACATGAAAAGCCATTGTTTAGTCCAGAAATCACACTTGTTGTAAACAAATATGGAGAAACTGAAGAATTTATTTTTGGAGTTTATATTTACACACTAGGTAGTTGTGTATTAGCAATGTTTCTTGAATATCAAAGAGAATTTGCTACAGCAATTTTTGAAATACATGGTATCTGCTTTGATAGTTATGGAATGAAAAGGGACTTTCAATTTGGGGAGAATAGGGTGAAGGACATTATTTTGAGAAATGCTGGTAAAGACTACAAATTATTCTCTACAATACCTCTTGGCGGCATTTTTACCTGTCCAAAGTGTAGAGCGCAATATACACTTCGTTCCCTGAGGGTATCACCTGAAGGAAAAGTATACTGCCAAAACTGTGGGCGTCTTGTGAAATTCAGCAAGGAGGAAGAGGAATCAGAGAATAGTGATTAAACAGATGAACAACATCGTTACTGCTATATCTTTTCAAGACAACATCTAATTAGAAGGAGGGAAACTCGTGACTAAAACTGTCGAACTCTTTGATATCGATGAAAGCGAGTTTAAAGCTATTCTAGATAATCTCTCAGATATTTTTGACAAACGGAAGGATTTCTTTAAGCAAGGCTTCACCCTTATCTTCAGGAATTATGGTGAAACAGACGAGTTACTTTTCGGAGTCCACCTCTTTAGCCAATGAACCGGATCAATTCTCCACATTGTTTTGTCTGAATACATCCGAGATGCAAGAACAGCCTCAGTAAATATCAATAGCTTTCATCTTGCTGGATGGTCAGGTCATTCCAGATACATAAGAGGAGAAGCTATGATTAGGGAATTTCTGGTAAGTCTAACCTATGCAGAACTGGAAGCTCATACAAGAAAAGGAATCTATGCAGATTCAAGAGAAGTATTCATTTGCCCAAAATGCGGCGCACAGTATCTATTGAGAGCACTTCAAGTCACAGACGATGGAAAAGTAACATGCCAGAATTGTGATGGACTGTTTAGTCCGATTAAACTTGAAAACTGAATGAGTAACGACGTACGATTCTTAAGTAGCGTTCTTTCGCAAAGATACTATGTCTAGTCGCATTCGTGATCTTTCTATCGATGATCTTGAACATATCCAAATTCTATGTGAAACCATTTGGGAGGGTAATGACTATGTGCCCGAAATTTTCCCACTCTGGATGCAAAACCCTCTTACAAAAACTATAGGGCTTTTTGAAGAAGACGAACTTTTGGCCTTCGGAAATCTAGAGAGAATCAAAAACACGGATATCGCTTGGATTCAAGGTCTCAGAGTGAAAGAGGGACATCGGGAAACAGGATATGCAACAACAATAACCAACATACTAGCAAATGTCGCAAGAAACCTTGGTATAAAGCATCTATGGTATGCAACCAGTTCCAGAAATGAATCATCTACGAGAGTTGCAGAAAAGTGCGGATTTCATATAGCAGACAAGACAGGATACTTCAGGTTATACAGACCTTATCCCGACCACCCAAAACCAAGTCCAAGTATAGTTCCATTAAATGTGAATCCTGAACGACTCCATGAGTTGTTAGTGCAAAATCCAGAATTAGTTGAAAGTCAAACTTTTCCTCTTGCGTGGCATTTCGATTTCAAAACACTTGAAGGCTTAACCAGACTTCTTGAGTCTGCAGTCATAAAAGTGATTATGGATGAGTTTGGAAAGTTACTGGGGCTCTATTGCTTTGTTGAGAGAAAAAGGAAAGAGGAAAGAACTGCTGCTTTTTCAGTATTTGCTATCGATAAGTCAGTATTTGTGGATATAATGTCACGAATGATAGACAAAGCTGAAACTTTAGGAGCTGACAAAGCTGTTTTCTTTCTGGGTCCAAGAGTGACTGAATGGGCGTTGGGTCTTGGGTATGTTGCGGATGAGTTCATCAGTCGCAGGTTCTTACTTTATGAACTGAAGCTTTTCGAATTATGATTTCTCACATATTTCTGGTTGAATCTCTTTAGAGAAAAATGGCTGGAAGATCCAGCCTTAACTAACTTGGTGGGAAGTGTATTCTTACACTTGGTTGAACCAAGTAGAAGAAACAAATGAGACTAAGTCCCACTCCGGGCCAGTTTTCACCTACTGCATAGAGGACGATTGCAAAGACATTGAATATCACCGCAATCAACCACCCTGTGTAGTCTTGCTTCAGAATCATGAAGTAAATCCCGAATCCAATCAAAGCGAGGACTGCACCTAAGAGAGATAACTCATTCTCCCAAATTGCATACTCCAAGCCGCCTACGATTAGTCCAGTAATTGATTCGAGTAGAACCAAGAAACCAGCAATACTTACTTCTCTAGGTCGTGCGCCTGCAGTTGCACCTGCATCAGCCATCGGAATTTCTGTCATAGTTTATCACCATAGATTTCAAACAATTCACGATGGGTAATATTACTCTTTCGAGAGGTCCTCAATCTCGAGGTCATCCTCATACTCATATAAGATTGACCAGTTTGGTGCATAGGAGATAGGCTCGAGGTCTCTTGCTTCCAGTTCGAGCGCCTCAACCTCTGCTACAATCTTCCGGAGCGTGTACGACTTGACACCCTCCCACTTAAGGAAGTCACTAAGGTTTCGAGAGAACTCACCCTGGTATCGTCCACACCTTCCACTACAGAACACCTTGGTTTCTTCTCGGATCTCTAGAACACCTTCGCACCATTTGCAGACAGCTTCCATTCCATGGGCATGCAATCGACCGTTGATTAGTTGAACAAAGAGGACTGTGTCATCGAAGTCGATGACTCCCCATTCCTCATCTTTGCTAGTTGTTTTTTGCCAGAGCTTCCTCACAGGTTTTTGCCGTTTCATCAATGGTTCAGATGAAGTGGTCATAACCCTCTGACTAGACTTGGTCTTTTTCTCTTTGACTTCACCGAAATCTGAGAGTCTAGTTTGAAAGCTTCGCTTCATGTCCTTCTGTATATGAGAGGTATAGATAAACTTCTATCACTTTGGCATAAAGCTCAAAGTCGTAAGAAAAAACTCCGATTAGACAGAAAGAATATCAAGAAGAAAATACTTCATCAAGCCATAGGAGGATCGTGATTGCAATTTCTAGATTCCTATTTCTTGATGATTATGGTACTGGTATTTATCATCTTCGTGCTGTTGTTCATATTATCTGGATTAGTGGTGCTTAAGGAGTGGGAACGTGTTGTGATCTTTCGCCTTGGAAAGTACCTTGGGATAAAAGGGCCCGGGATAATTTGGAAGACTCCAATTTTGGACTATGTTGTCTTGAAGGCGTCCCTACAAGATCAATCGACAGATGTAGACACTGGAAGATATATTTCATCAGAAGCTTCCACTCGGAGAGTGGAAGGCGTAGTTGCGTGGAGGATTGAGGATCTTAAGAAGTATGCACTCAGCATAGACAACCACCAGCAGTCTATAGCGATCGCCATTCACCATCATGTGCTAAAAGTTGCTGAGTCAATGATGAGTGATGCAGTCTATTTCGATGTTGATGAGTTGAACTCAGAAGTTGAAGCAGCACTTGAGCCTACCTTTTCTAAGTGGGGACTCCAAATAATCAAA